>NZ_JBFAOU010000356.1:0-3615 GCF_040675365.1 Catellatospora sp. NPDC049609
GCTGCTGCAGCGGGAGGATCTCCAGCAGCGGGGCGTAGCGCTCGTCGACGGCGGGCACGTTCAGGCGGGTCGACGCGCCGGGCACCGACTCGGCCGACCCCGCCGCCTCCCCGAATGCGGGCACATCGGCGCCACGCGCGATCAATTCGGACGATGCCGCGCCGTCCGGGCCTGATCTAGGCTGACTAGCCATGTCGACAGAGGTGACCAACTGGGCCGGCAACGTCGTGTTCGGCGCGGCGCGGCTGCACCGCCCCACCACCGTGGACGAGCTGCGCGCCGCGGTGGCGGGCGCGCGCCGGGTGCGGGCCCTGGGCACCGGACACTCCTTCAACCGCATCGCCGACACCCCGCACGACCTGGTCGCCACGACCCGCCTGCCGCGCGTCATCGAGCTGGACAGCGCCCGCGCCACGGTGCGCGTCTCGGCCGGCACCCGCTACGGCGAGCTCGCGCCGCACCTGCACAAGCACGGGTTCGCGCTGCACAACCTCGGCTCGCTGCCGCACATCTCCATCGCGGGCGCGGTCGCCACGGGCACCCACGGCTCCGGTGACCGCAACGGCAACCTGGCCACCGCCGTGTCCGGGATCGAGCTGGTCACCGCCGACGGGGAGCTGACCACCATCGGCGGCGACGTGCTGCCGGGCAGCGTGGTGTCGCTGGGCGCGCTGGGCGTGGTCACCGCGCTGAACCTGGATCTGGTGCCCGCGTTCGAGGTGCGCCAGCACGTGTACGAGGACCTGCCGCGCGCGTCGCTGGAGGAGCACTTCGACGAGGTGTTCGGTGCGGCGTACAGCGTCAGCCTGTTCACCCGCTGGCGCGGGCGCGACATCGAGCAGGTCTGGGTCAAGCAGCTCGCCGGCGAGCCCGCGCCGCCCGCCGACCTGTTCGGGGCCCGCCCGGCCGACGGGCCGCGCCACCCGATCGTGACCATGTCGCCGGTGAACTGCACCGCGCAGCAGGGCGAGCCCGGCCCGTGGCACGAGCGGCTGCCGCACTTCCGGCTCGACTTCACCCCCAGCGCGGGGGCCGAGCTGCAGTCGGAGTACTTCGTGCCGCGCGAGCGGGCGCTGGAGGCGTTCGCCGCGCTCGACGGGATCGCCGCGCGCATCGCGCCAGTGCTGCAGGTGTCGGAGATCCGCAGCATCGCCGCGGACCGGCTGTGGCTGAGTCCCGCGTACGGGCGCGACAGCATCGCCTTCCACTTCACCTGGATCGCCGACGACGCCGCGGTGGCGCCGGTCGTCGGCGCGGTCGAGGACCGCCTGCTCCCGCTGGGCGCCCGCCCCCACTGGGGCAAGGTCTTCGGCGTCGACCCCGCGGCGGTACGCGCGCAGTACCCCCGCCTGCCGCACTTCGCCGAGCTGGCCGCCCGCCTCGACCCCGAGGGCCGCTTCCGCAACGCCTTCCTCGACCGCTACCTCCCCGCCTGACCCTCCCCCTCGGCCGCGCTAGATCACCCGACTTGCCAGGCACCTGGGCGTATCTTGGGCGCTCATACGCCCATGTGCCAGGCAAGTCGAACGATCATCGGGCTCCGGCCGGACGCGCGGCGGTGCGGGCGCACTCGGGCCGGACAGGCGCCGGGCCGGGCGGGTGGGCGGTCAGGCGAGGGTTTCGGTGAGGCGGCGGCCGGCGAGGCGGTGGACGAGGGCGGGCAGGACCTGGCCGAGCGGGGCGTCGACGGTGAGGGCGGCCTGGTCGTCGGAGCGGGTCCGGCCGCGGTTGACGATGGCGACCGGGATGCCGAGCTTGACCGCGCGGATGACGAAGCGGCGGCCGGACATGACCGTCAACGACGAGCCGAGCACCAGCAGCAGCCGGGAGCGCTCGACCAGGTCGAAGCACTCCTGCACGCGTGGGGCGGGGACGGTCTCGCCGAAGAAGACCACGTCGGGCTTGAGCATGCCGCCGTCGCAGCCGACGCAGTCCACGGTGCGGAAGCCGGCTAGCTCGTCGTCGCCGAACTCGACGTCGCCGTCCGGGTGCACCGCGGTGATCCGGGCCTGGAAGCCGGGGTTGGCGGCGTGCAGCCGCCGGTGCAGCTCCTGCCGGGCGCTGATCTCGCCGCAGCCCAGGCAGATCACCCGGTCCAGGCTGCCGTGCAGCTCGACCACGCCGGTGGCGCCGGCGGCCTGGTGCAGGCCGTCGACGTTCTGGGTGACGATGCCGGCCAGCAGGCCCTGGCGTTGCAGCGCGGCGACGGCGGCGTGCCCGGCGTTGGGCGAGGCGCGCGCGATCGTGCGCCAGCCGAGGTGGCTGCGGGCCCAGTAGCGCACCCGCGAGCCGGGCTCGCGGGTGAACGCCTGGTAGGTCATGGGGGCGGTGCGGCGCTGCACGCCGTCGGGCCCGCGGTAGTCGGGAATGCCGGACTCGGTGGACAGCCCGGCGCCGCTGAGCACCGCGACGTCGCCGCCCGCCATCATCCGGGCGAGCTCTGCGACGCGCTCATTCATGCCGTACACCCTGCCATGCTGCCACGCGCCCGCGGGCCGCCACCTGGGACGGGACCCAACAATTGATCATCTCGAATTGAATCATCGAAAGTAATCTTTACTATTAGGTTTGTTTAATTTATGTTGGCGATTACATGACACAGCCTGCACACCCAAGGTAGGTGGTACATCATGAAACGCCCAGTTCAAAGCCTTCGCACCCGGATACTGGCGGCCTCGGCCGCCACCGTCGTCGCGATGGGCGTCTCGCTCACGATCTCCTCGTCCGCCTCGGCGGCCAACCTGATCGCCAACCCGGGCCTGGAAAGCGGCAGCCTGTCCCCCTGGAGCTGCAGCGCCGGGCTCGGCAGCGTCGTCACCACCCCCGTGCACGCCGGCACCCGGGCCCTGCAGGGCGCGCCGAACGCCGGCAACCACGCCCAGTGCAGCCAGACCGTCACCGTCCTGCCCAACACCGCGTACGTGCTCAGCGCCTGGGTGCGCGGCGGCGGCGGGTACGTCTACCTCGGCTACACCGGCGGCACCGAGACCTGGAACCCGGCCGCCTCCGGCGCCTGGACCAAGCTCAGCCTCAACCTCACCACCGGCGCGAGCCAGACCTCGCTGACCGTCAACGTGCACGGCTGGTACGGCCAGCCCGCCTACCAGGCAGACGACTTCTCGCTCGACGGCCCCGGCACCCCGCCGAGCAACCCGCCCACCCCGACCGTGGCGCCCAGCTCACCGCGGCCGCCGTCGGCCTCGCCGTCCGCGCCCCCATCGAACCCGCCCAGCCAGTCGCCACCGCCGCCCGGCGGCCGCAAGCTGCTCGGCTACTTCGTGAACTGGGGCGTCTACCAGCGCGCCTACCACGTGAAGAACATCGCGACCAGCGGCTCGGCCGCGAAGCTGACGCACATCAACTATGCGTTCGGCAACGTGTCCGGCGGCGCCTGCACCATCGGTGACGCGTACGCCGACTACGACCGCGCGTACACCGCGGCGGAAAGCATCGACGGCGTCGCCGACACCTGGGACGCGGGCGCGCTGCGCGGCAGCTTCAACCAGCTGCGCAAGCTCAAGCGGCAGTACCCGAACATCAAGATCCTGTGGTCGTTCGGCGGCTGGACCTGGTCCGGCGGCTTCGGCCAGGCCGCGGCCAACCCGACCGCGTTCG
>NZ_JBFAOU010000357.1:0-3564 GCF_040675365.1 Catellatospora sp. NPDC049609
GGGGATATGCCCGTATGGGGCGTGTCATCCCCACAGTTCGCGCAAGATCGTCGCGGACCGGGACGGGGTGGGGTGGGTCAGAGGCGGCAGGCGTGGATGTCGGTGACGAGGATGGCGCGGGCGCCCAGGTCGTAGAGCTCGTCCATGATGCGGTGCACCTCGGAGCGCAGGACCATGGCCTGGACGGCGACCCAGCCCTCGCGGTGCAGGGGGGACACGGTCGGTGACTCGATGCCGGGGGTGAGGGCCACCGCGCTCTCCAGGCGGTCGGCGCGCACGTCGTAGGCGAGCATCACGTAGCGGCGGGCCACCAGCACACCCTGCAGCCGGCGCAGCAGCTGGGCGACGGCGCCGTTGCGCTCGCCCTCGGGGCGGCCGACCAGCACCGCCTCGGAGACCAGCAGGGGCTCGCCGACCGGGACAAGCCCGGCCTGGCGCAGCGTGCCGCCGGTGGCGACCACGTCGGCGATGACGTCGGCGACCCCGAGGCGGACCGCGTTCTCCACGGCGCCGTCGAGTTTGACGACGTCGGCCTTGATCTCGTGCTCGACGAGGTAGCGCTCGACGACCCCGGGGTACGCCGTGGCGACCCGGCGCCCGGCGAGGTCGGGGATGTCGCGCACCGTCTCCGGGGGCGCGGCGAACCGGAACGTGGCCGGGGCGAACCCCAGCGGCAGCAGCTCGGTGACCGGCGCACCGGAGTCGACCAGCAGATCCTGGCCGGTGATGCCGAGGTCGAGGTCGCCGGAGCCGACGTACACGGCGATGTCACGGGGCCGCAGGTAGAAGAACTCGACGTCGTTGTCGGCGTCGACGCAGACCAGGTCGCGGTCGTCGCCGCGCTGGCGGTAGCCCGCCTCGCGCAGCATGTCGGAGGCGGGTTTGGACAGGGTGCCCTTGTTGGGCACGGCGATACGCAGCATCTCTTCGACTCGTCTCTGTGATCGACCTTAGTTGATCATGAAGGGTGGCGGCGGCGCGTCGTCGAGCCGTGCCATAGGTTCATGATCAACCCCGAACGGAAGGCGGGGCGGGATCACAGATGTCGGTAGACGTCCTTGAGGGTGAGGTTTGACGCGAGCATCAGCACCTGGGTCTGGTAGAGGAGCTGGGAGATCTCTTCGGCGGCCCGCTCGGGGCCCTCATGCTCGGCGGCCATCCACGACTCGGCGGCCTCCTCGACCACCTTCTTGCCGACCGCGTGCACCCCGGCGGAGACCGCCTTGACCGTGCCGGAGGCCGGGTCACCCGCGGCCACCTTGGCCTGCAGCTCCTCGAACAGCTCCTCGAACGTCTTCACGCGGCCATTCTGCCCGATCGCGCCCCGAGTGCGCCGACCGCCCGGCCCGCGCGGCACATGCTGGGACGATGCCCGGCCGAAGACGGTACGACCGCACGGACGGAATCCCGGTCGGCATCCGCAACGGCGCGGTGGTGCGGCCACACCACGGGCAAGATCGGCCTCACCGTCCGCCGAGCCGGACGCGACCCCTGGCCGAAGCCCTGTCGTGCGCGAGCTTCGGCCAGGGGCCGCGCCACGGCCCGGTCAGGCCGGGATCACTTCACGGTGACCGTGTGGTTGTCGGTGAACATCCGCGAGCCGTCGTTCTCGGAGATGTCGAAGACTTCGATGACGTACGTCCCCGGTGTCAGCGTCATCGGCACCTTGGCCTCGCCCTGCGCCGGGCCGCCCGCCGACAGCGTGATGAAGCCCTCCTTGACCACCGTCGTGCCCTTGCGGATCTCGTAGTTCATGGTGGCCTCGAAGACCATGCCCGCCACGTGCAGCGTGAAGTCGCGCGGCACGGTCGCGCCGTGCTGCGGGTCGATCAGCCACACCGGCAGCAGGACGTCCACCGCCGGCTCGCGGCGCAGCGGGTCGCGGGTGTCGACGTGCCCCCAGAGCTCGTCGACCTGCCGCCCGTCGAGGTGGATGCGCACCGCGGGTTTGCCGCTGGCCGCGGTGGCGGTCCAGACCAGCTGCTGCACCGCCTGGTTGGCGCCGAACGAGCCGGCCTCGCCGTTGACCGCCGCGCCGGACAGGTCCACGGTGACCGTGTCGCCGGAGACCGACGCCCCGCGCACCCGCGCACTCGCGGGCCACAGGCTGATGTAGTCCGGGTCGTACGCGGTGCGCCCGTCGAGCATCTCGGTCACCGCGGCCCTGGTCCGCGCGGCGGCCGAGCCGTCGCCGACCGGCAGCCGGTGGAACTCGCGGACGAGCTTGGGGTCGCCGCGGTCGTCGGCCAGGTAGTAGATCGCCAGCGACCCGGCCGCGCCGGGTCCGCCGGGCTCGGTGGTGGCGCCGGGCGCCGTGGTGGCCGGTGCCGTCGAACCCGACGGCGCAGCTGACCCCGTGGGGTCCGGTGAGGGTGTGGTGGGGGTGCAGGCGGCCGACAGCGCGACGAGCGCGAGCGGGACCAGCACGCGGAGCCTCAACGCAGACATACCTCAGGTGTACGTCCACGCGGGGTAGGTCACCACCGGCCGATCAGCCCAGCCTGAAACTGTCACCCGCCCGCGACGGGCCAAGCCCCACCCGTGCGGCTCTCCCGGCACGGGTGGGGCTCACGCGTGACGAAACGGGGTCAGCCGAGGGTGCGCAGGGTGACGGCGGAGTCGAGCGCGGCGACGACGCTGCTCCAGCCCTTGTCCTCGCCGGAGTCGGGCAGCCCCGCGCGGTCGCGGGCCTGCTCGACGGTGTTCACCGTCAGCACGCCCTGCGCGACCGGGGTGGACTCGTCCAGCGCCACCCGGGTCAGGCCCTCGGTCACCGACTTGCACACGTAGTCGAAGTGGGCGGTGTCGCCGCGGATGACCACGCCGAGCGCCACCACCGCGTCGTGCCGGCGGGCCAGCGCCTGCGCCACCACCGGCAGCTCGACCGAGCCGGCCACGTGCGCGACCTGCACGTCGGTCACCCCGCAGGCCTTCGCCGCGGCCTGCGCCCGCGCCAGCATCTGCTCGACCAGGTCGGCGTGCCAGCGGGTGGCGACGATGCCCAGGCTCAGCCCGGACGCGTCCACGGTGTTCAGTTCGGGGGCGCCGTGCCCGGCCATCAGCTCAGCCCTTCCAGGTCGTCCAGCTCGGACAGGTCCAGCTCGTGGCCCATCCGGTCGCGCTTGGTGCGCAGGTAGCGCAGGTTCTCCGGGTGCGGCCGGATCGGCAGCGCCTCGCGGCCGACCACCTTCAGGCCGTAGCCCTCCAGCCCGGCGCGCTTGGCCGGGTTGTTGGTGAGCAGGCGCATCGTGCGCACGCCCAGGTCGTAGAGGATCTGCGCGCCGGTGCCGTAGTCACGGGCGTCGGCGGGCAGGCCCAGGTCGAGGTTGGCGTCGACGGTGTCGCGCCCGGCGTCCTGCAGCTGGTACGCCTGCAGCTTGTGCAGCAGGCCGATGCCGCGACCCTCGTGCCCGCGCACGTAGAGCACCACGCCGCGGCCCTCCTGCGCCACCCGGCGCAGCGCGGCCTGCAGCTGCGGGCCGCAGTCGCAGCGCACCGAGCCGAAGACGTCGCCGGTGAGGCACTCGGAGTGCACCCGGACCAGCACCTCCTCGCCGTCGCCGA
>NZ_JBFAOU010000358.1:0-3534 GCF_040675365.1 Catellatospora sp. NPDC049609
CGGCAGGAAGTACTCGAGTCAGCCTGCCCGGCGTCCTGCGGCACGTTACGGGCGGCCAACCCGATCACGAACACCGCTATCCCAATACAAGTCGGGAAGTACTGGCGCAGCAGCTTGTTCGTGTTCTCATTGGTACCGCGCTGCCACGGGCTGTGAGGCTCGGCGAAGTAGATCGTCGTGCTGGTCCGGGCGGAGATTTCGGGATGCTGATACATCTCGAAACCCTGGTCCCACGTCAGCGTCCGTCGCAACTGCCGCGGCAGCGTATTGAGCGCCCTGATCAGCGCTTTGGTCACCTCCGGCGCCTTGTGGCCGTCAGGTAGCGCGACGAGCACCGTGTATCGGGTCTTTCGCTCGACCAGCGTCGCGATCGCCGACTGCTGCCCGGCGCCGATAATGAGATCGCCTTCCCAATGACCGGCCTGCCTGCGCGTCTGAACGTGGGCCGGCCGCTCGTGGATCAGGCGCATCTGCGGCATCCGCGGCAACGCCGCACGTCCCCGGCCGCGACGACGACGCAGGGGTCGTCCCGTGCGTAGCTTTGATACTCAGCGCCCGGTCCAGGACGCCACGGTAGAGGCCGTCGTAAAGCGTCTCCCAACACAGATGCCAGCGCCGCCGTTTCGGATAGCGCCGCCGCAGCCAGCGACAGATCTGCTCGGGCGACCAGCTCTCGGCCAGCTTGCCGGCGATCAGTTCACGCAGCTGCCCAACGGCCTCCAGCAACCGCTGCTTCGGGCGGCGCCGGCGCAGGTAGGCCTGGTTGTGAGCGAACCAGGGTTGGTAGCGGCCATCCGGCTTGCGGTTACGCGAGATCTCCCGGTAGACGCTCTGATAGCTCTTGCCGATCCGCGCCGCGATGGCCTTCACCGATTCGCCACGGGCCAAGCCATCGGCGATCTCGATCCGATCGTCCTGACTGAGAAACCTCGACGCGATCGGCCGCGCCTCACTGATGCTCACCCCGCCAGCGTCGAGGAACCACACCGACCCGCAACTCAGCGACACACCCACCTGGCGCGCGGCTTCCGCACCACGAACGCCTCGGCGGATCAACTCGAAGTAGCGGCGTTTGACCGCAGACGGCATCTTGTTCGGCGCGTACTTCGGCATGCGAATACTCCTCGGATCGAGCATTCGCAACGACCGACAGAACTTAAGTCGGCTTGGTGCGGTAGCGCGGCTTGGGACGCGGCCCGAGACCCGAGTACGCGGGCAGCTCCGGGCGGGCGCCGGCCGGATGCGCGGTGGCGTCACCTTTGACCTGGACGACGTAGCCGATTTCGCGTTCGGCCAGGGCCTGGCGGAAGTGCGCGTTGTCGCCGTAGCCGCCGTCAGCGGCCACGACCGGTGGGCGCAGGCCCCACGCGGCGAGTTCGTCGAGCATCTCGATCGCCATCTGCCATTTCGGGCGATGGCGTTCGGTACGAGTCGGTGTGTCAACATCCGGTGTCATCGCGCGATTGCTTCGATGGGCCCCGGTGGCGTGTCGTCCGGCTGGCGATCGCGCGAACTGCTCAACGGATCTGACCGTACTGTTCCGTGTGAATTGACTGCGGGGCGTGCTTCGGTGCTCGCCACGCGACCGTAGATGGAGTACCTATGATTTTGAGGCAACGGCTGTACCCGGTTGTCGGAGCAGTGGCTGCGCTCTTGGCCTTCGCTTCGCCCGCTCAGGCAGAAGCGGAGCCGGCAACTGGGAGCGGCCGTATGGTGAGCGGGCTGATGCGTGCCGGCAGCGTGGAGCGGCAGTTGGTTGTGCCCCAGGCGTGGAAGGGCGGTGAAGGTTCTCCGGAGCAGTGGTGGCGCTGGGAAGGCACGGCTGGCATCAACCGGCCGGATGCCGGCGACTCACTGCGCGCCACGGTAGACGGTGGCAATGCGGTCGTGGCCATCATTTCCACCGGTACGACCTTCCGACCCGGTATTGGCGCGAAGCTGCCGGGTTACGACTTCGCCAGTGCAGCCAATAATGGCGACGGCGATGGTTGGGACTCCGACCCTACGGATACTGGTGCTTGCGGTGGGAAGATCGCCCAGTGGTCGGGGACGGCGTTGCAGGCTGTCATAACCGGCGAAATTTCGGGATCGCAGGGCTTTAAGGGCGTTGCGCCCGGCGCTAAGGTCGTCCCGATCCGTGCAGGCAATGACTGCGGAGCCTTCGATACCGACATCGCCAAGGCGATCACTTGGGCGTCAGGCGGGGCGGTTCAGGGCGTGCCGCTGAACCCCAACCCGGCAGACGTGATCCTGCTGGCATGGCAGGGCGACGGCGCCTGCCCGAGTGTCATCCAGTCGGCAATCAACGGGGCAGGCGGACCAGCGGTCGTTGCCGGCACAACGGAGCTGGCGCTGGGCGGTCAGGCCCGCAACGGCTATCCGGCCAACTGCTCAGGCGTTTTCGGCGTGGCGCCCACGGATCGCAGCGGGAACCTCACCGAGTATGGCAGTGTCGACACGGAACTGTTCGGCGTAGATGGGTTCGCTCCGGGCGGTGAGACATCGCAGAGTCTTGCCAACGGAATCTGGACGATCACCAATGAGGGCACCGGTAACACGCCGGGCGATCTGGCCTTCGAGTACTACGCCGGTAGCCATATGGCTGCGGCGCAGGTGGCCGGGGCGATGGCGATGCTGGTCGATGGCGCGTACAGGGAGGATGGTATCAACCCGAACCGTACCTGGCTTGAGCAGCAGATCGAGGCGAACGATCGGCCCGTGCCGGGAAGCTGTGGCATCGCCTGCCCGGAGGGCCTGCTGGACGTCAAAAAGGCGACCGCAGATGTGGTCAATTACTTCGAAGATGACACATACCGTCTGATCCCCACTAGAACCAGCATTCGGTTTCCGAGTACTACCCATATCCCGATGACCATCACAGATATCGAACAGGTCGAGCAGCCCGAGGTCCGCGTGGTGGTAACCCACCCACACCACGGCAGCCTGAAGATTTATCTCACCACACCAGATGGCCAGGCGGTTCTCATCAAGGACTTCGGTTCGGACAATGGCAGCGGCATGAGGTCGTGGCAGATTAGCCTGGCCGACTACGTCAGCACGCCGGCACAGGTCGAGGGGCAGTGGCACCTATACATCGCAAACGGCTCAGCTGAGCATGCCGGGACATTCGGCCTGCTACAGTATGACTTCTAACGCCATTCTCAATCGCCGAGGCGATCTGATGTATAGGGCACCTATCGGCATAAGAGCGGCGTGAGAACAATGCAGGGGCGGTTCCGTTTGGAGCCGCCCCTATGTTCGCTATCGCGATATTGCGACAGGGTACGTGCTGTCCGTCGGCCGGCCAGCCACAACCCGGCTACGGAGTGCTTCGATGATCTCTTCGTCGGTCACACCGTGATCATTGCGCTTATGCCTCGACGTTGCTACGGGCGCAACCGGACATGCTCAAGGCCAGGTGCTACTTCTGAAACACGCGCTAGTAGTGCTTTGTTAGGTCGGCGTGTCGTACGGGTCTCCGTGGGCTGGCGTAGTGTCATGTCGCGGTGACCCCTCACGAGCTTTCGGTTGTGC
>NZ_JBFAOU010000359.1:0-3533 GCF_040675365.1 Catellatospora sp. NPDC049609
TATCGATGCCGCCACGCCGAGGTCCTGATCATCAACCCGAGGCCACTCGGCCACACACGTTCCTACCAGCGGTAACGCTTATCTTCCCGGCATTGTCGTTAAGGCCCCACCGCTCGAGCCTGACTCCGAGGTTGACTCAAGGCTGATGTCGTTAGGGGATTCGTCGGCTCCAGCGGTGAGACCCTGGTTGTGCATACGGTTGGCCGGGCTCGCGTGACTTCATAAGAGCTTGTGCACCCAAGCCCCGTCACTGAGCCGTCCGCCCGCTTGGCCGGTCGTGGGCGTGGTTCTCTGCGAAAAGGCAGGAAGATCACGCATGGCGAAGAAGAAGCGGACTGTCATCGGTCGCTTCGACCCCTACGGGCTGACCCATCACGCAGCGGCGGTCGACGCGCGGGGGCCGGCTGCTGGGCGATGCCCAGTTCGAGGCCGGCACCGCCGGACACCGGCAGATGGCGGCGTGGCTGCGCCGTCACGGCGAGATGGTGACGGCTGGCGTCAAGGGCCAGCGCGCGGTGCGGCTCTACCGTGGGCCGACCCCAACCGGTCATCTAGCGCCTGGCCGAGCAGCTCGGCGTGCATCCCGAAGCTCTGCGCCACTGGATCCGCCAGGACCAGCCCAATCACGGTGAACGCTTCGACCAGCCGACCACCGCCGAGGCAGACGACCTGCGCCAGCTGCGCAAGGAGAACGCCGAGCTGCGCAGAGCCAACGAGACCCTCAAGGCCGCCTCCGCTTGCTTCACCTCGGGACTCGACCCGACCCGGCGACGGTCAGAACGCTCGTGACCGAGCTGCGCGGCCGCTTCGGGGTGAGCCCGTCCTCTGTGTCCTGCAAGATTGCGCCGTCGACCTATTACGGCTGAGTGGCCCGCGAGGCCGACCCGGGCGTACGGGAACTCGAAGACCGCGGGCTGCTGACCAAGATCGTCGACATCCGGTCCGGTCCGGTCATACCTACGGCAGCCCACGGGTGTACGCGACCGTGGCCCGCCGGAGCATCCGCCTCGGGCGCAAACGGGTCGATGGCCGCGGCGGCAACGCTGGTGCCGCCGCGGCGCTTGCTCGTCAGTGCGAGATGGTCAGCTGAACTTGGGACAGGATGCTCTTCACCGAGCCGCGTCCGGCGAGGCAGTTGATCAGGTCTACGCCGGAGCCGACGAACACCTGGTTGACGTTGCTGCCGAGGAACAGCCCGGCGGTGACGGTGCCGTTGAAGGTCACTACGAGGCTGGAGCCGGACAGCGAGGCGGTGCGTACGGCGTTGACCGTCGTGGTCTGGCCGGTGTTCCAGGTGATCGTGAAGTTGACGTTCAGCGTGCCGAGGACCATGGTGCAGTCGTCGAGCATGGTGACCGTGCGGCTCTCCTTGCCCGCGACCAGGTTGGGCCAGCGCGGCGCCCGGCACGGCTGGTACGACGTGCTGCGCGACACCACGGTGGGCTGGTTCACCAGTGTGAGCGGCGGGCTGAACGTGATGATGTTGGTGCTGCTCGGCGAGGTGCAGCTTACGTCGAGCACCGCAGCCTCGGCGGGAGCGGCTACAGCGAGGGCACCGCCGATCGCCAGAATGGCGGTGACGGCGGCGTGGGCGAGTCGGACCACGAGGGCCTCCGATCTCTCGAGGACGGGACGGGGTCATCAATCCCGTCACACCCACGGATGCCGGTGTGACGGGATTGGTGAGCCACTGGCTTGCTGCCATCGCGCGTCAACCTCGTACTGCGTGCGTCGTTGGCGAGCCAGCGGTTACGGTCTTGCGGCGGGAACGCCGCCATGATCTGTCAACTATGTCTCTGTGCCTGGCGGTACACCGCCAGGCACAGAGACATGGCGTTTACGGCGAGAGGGATTCTGCGAAGTCGTACAGGCTCTTGATGTCGTTGTCGTAGTACGGGCCGTCGAACTGGCCGTTGCCTGGATTGTCTCCGTGGCTGACTGTGCTGTTGATGTATCCCAGGCCGTTCGAGTCGTTGTATTCCTGCAGCCAGGGTCCACCGCTGGAGCCATAGGTCATGTTGCACCACATCCGGATGACCTGGTCATGGGCGTGCCATGTACCGCTCTGGCAGAAGTACTGGCTTTCGCCGCCGCCTAGGTTGGATGGATAGCCGAGGGCGGTGACATTGACGTTGTAGCCCCAGTTCCACCGTAGGCCGTTGCCACCCACGACATCCACGATCCTCTGGCCGAAGCCGTTGGTGTTCATGATGGCGATCGCCATGTCTTCGCTGTAGCTGCTGCTGGTGATCCAGGCCGTGCGGGTTGTGAGCTGCATTGCCACCCATGTGCCGAACGGACGCAACCCATTGCGGTACCGCGGCACGAACTGCCAGTTGCTGTACCACTGCCCGCCCGCTCCCTGGTGCACGCAGTGGCCCGCGGTTACGACCAGACGTCTCTTTCCGCTGGCCACAGTACTGGCCGAGCAGGATGCCAAACCACCCCCGGGGGTGGTGAAGTACACCTTGCCGACAGTTTGCGATTCGTTGAGCAGTGTGCCTGCTCGGTCGGCGTTCGAGAGGGCCGGCAATACCGGCGGGATTGCGCCTGACGGCCCGTTGGGTTTGGGTACCGCGCGGGACGAAGCCGTGGTGGGCTCCTTCTGCCGCTTGAAGTCCAGGTCGACGGCTGCTGCCATCCGCTCTGGTGTCCAGTACGCGGCGACCTCCTTGGCGACGGCATCACTGGTCACCGCTCGACCGTCACCAGTCCGGGCGACGGTGGTTGTGTTGCCGGAGTCGCGGTCGTTCGCGGGCGGCTTTGCTTCAGCAGTTGCCGCACCGGTCGTGATGAGCGCGAGCGCGAGACTGGCGACGGCCAGCCATTGGGGGTGGCGTTTCACGAGACCTCCTTGTCTCTGTCCGATATGGACTAACAGAGAGTATCGAGGTCCCTACGTTGAGTACAGTGTTTGCTGTGATAAACCAGCATCAATTTCGTGAATGAACCAAGCCGTGCGTGTTCCCAGTGGTCTACATCGACCACCGTTATCTATCTACGTGCCAGTAGGAGCTAACGGTTCACTGTGTCGACCTGCTGTCCGGTCGAGCGATGCGGTCTCCACACAGGTACCAGTGTCGATGGAGTCCGAAAGGGTCAATCGTCCTCTTCGTCGGTTTCACGCGACATGGGCGGCGCTGTCGCTCCAGCGGCGGACCCGGCGCACGATTAGCTGGGCGGTGACGGCCTGTTCCTGTGCGCCAGGTGTAGCCCTCCTCGACGATCCGGACGTCGCAGATCACGCTCCCGCAGCGACCGCGGCCGGCCCGTCCGACGACGGCGGCTTCGACGAGTTACGCGAGTTGAGACCGAGCCGGCGCTCCAGCTCGGCCACCCACGCCGTCAACCGCTCGATCACCGCAGCCTGTTCCACGACCAGAGCAGCCAACTGCTCATACGACGGAACCGGCCCAGACGACACCGGACAATCATCTACTAGCTTGTCGTTTAACCTCCCCGGCCGATTAGCTGCTGCTACGGCCGGGGATCTCTGTGTGCACTGTGGACAGTGAGCGGCCTTGGCGTGATCA
>NZ_JBFAOU010000360.1:0-3529 GCF_040675365.1 Catellatospora sp. NPDC049609
AGTTCATCTTCGGCGACCCGGCCACCTGGGGCGAACCCGACCACACCACGACGACCGAGACCAGGCTCTACGGTCCGGCGATCGTGCGCAGTTGGGACCGGCTGCACCCAAGGCTGACCCGCCGCGCCGCCTGGAACACCTCGGCCGCACTGCCCATCATCGAAGTGGCTCGAGGAATGAGTCGTGGCTCCGGCTGGGAGTGAGCTCAGGCCCCACCTGGCTTTACGAAGAAATGGGTTTAGCGAGTTCTGGCCCCAGCCCTGTTTCTGGTCCAGCCGAAACCCTGCTATTCGGGGGTACGGAGGCCGAGGGAGCTATGCAGGATTGCCGCTGGCGGAACTTCGCGGGAGCGCGGGCTGTGCTGCACTAGTTCGTCGCGTAGGCCGGTGGCCGGTTCGCCGAGGAGGATGGCGGTGATGACAAGCTCCAGCATGATCCGGTCGTGCTCGGGTGAGGTGCGGCGGTGTCGTTTCTGATCGGTCTCAACAACGGCCGTGGTGATGCGATGACCGGCCGGGGTTTCGGAGAACGTGGCCTCGAAGATCGTGTGACCGGTCCAGCTCCGCAGGAAGTGGGCGACCTGCCCCTCGACGAAGACGTTCCACTTCTCGTCCATGTCTCGGGCCTTGTAGCCCGACTGGATGCGTCGCCACTGCTCACCGGTCCAAGCCCGGTCCGGCAGGATGGCCATGGGTTGAGGATCGAGAATGGGCAGGATCTTCCGTAGGGAAGATCGCGTTACGGCGGTGGACATCCGCTGATGGTATGCGCACGTCAGCGCCGATGGGGAGCCGGTTTTGGCCCCACCGTCGCCCCGGCAGTGGGGTTCGGGGAACGAGTTCTGGCCCCACCCGGTTTGCCATGGAATGCTCAGGTTGCTCCTGGTGGGAGGAGGCCCGGTGATGGCGGCGAAGTCGAAGGTCGAACTGTTCGCGGCGATCCGGCGTGACGCCCGCATGGAGAACCTGTCGATCCGGGCGCTGGCCGACAAGTACGGGGTGCACCGGCGCACGGTGCGACAGGCCCTCGAATCGCCGTGGCCGGCGCCGCGCAAGCAGTTGCCGCCGCGGCGTTCACGGCTGGACCCGTTTAAGCCGGTGATCGACCAGATGCTGCGCGATGACCTGGACGCGCCGCGCAAGCAGCGCCACACCGTGAAGCGGATCTTCGACAGGCTCGTGGCCGAACACGAGATGGAGGGCATCTCGTATGCCACGGTCGTGGACTACATCGCCGAACGCCGTCCGCAGGTCCGGGTCGAGGCCGGTCGAGGCCCGGCGCAGGTGTTCATCCGCCAGACCCACCAGCCCGGCGCCGAGGCCGAGGTCGACTTCGGTGACGTGTGGGTCAACCTCGCCGGGAAGATGACCAACTGCTACCTGTTCACGCTGCGGCTGTCGTACTCGGGCAAAGCGGTGCACCGGGTGTTCGCCTCCTGCGGGCTGGAGGCGTTCCTGGAAGGGCACGTGCACGCGTTCAACGTGCTGGGCGGGGTCCCGACCGTGAAGATCCGTTACGACAACCTGCGTTCGGCGGTGTCGCGGGTGCTGGGATTCTCCAGGCTGCGGGCGGAGAACGACCGCTGGATCGCGTTCCGGTCGCACTACGGCATCGACGCGTTCTACTGCCAGCCCGGCGAGGAAGGCGCGCACGAGAAAGGCGGCGTCGAAGGCGAGATCGGCCGGTTCCGCCGCAACCACCTGGTCCCCGTCCCACAGGTGTCATCACTGGTCCAGCTGAGCGCGATGGTCGACCGGTGGGACCTCGAAGACGACAACCGCCGGATCGGGTCGCGGCTGCACACCGTCGGGCAGCACTTCGCCACCGAGGCACCACTGCTGGTGCCGCTACCGGAGGAGCCGTTCGAGACCGGGCGGGTGTTCAACCCGCGCGTGGACCGCTACGGGCAGGTCACGGTCCGGATGAACCACTACTCGGTGCCCGTGCGGTTCATCGGACGCATCGTGCGGGTGCTGCTACACGCCTCTCACCTGGTCATCTACGACGGCCGCAACGAGATCGCCCGCCACGAGCGCCTGGCCGCCCGCGGCGAAACCCGCCTGGAACTCGACCACTACCTCGAGGCGCTGATCCGCAAACCCGGTGCACTGCCCGGCGCGACGGCCCTCGATCAGGCCCGCGCCGCAGGCAAGTTCACACCCGTGCACGACGCCTGGTGGGCCGCGGTCCGCAAGGCCCGCGGCGACGCCGACGGCACCCGAGCCCTGATCGAGGTCCTGCTGCTGCACCGCAGCATGACCCACGACCACGTCGTGGCAGGCATCGCCACCGCCCTGGCGGCCGGCGCGCTCACCCCCGAAGCCGTCGCGGTCGAAGCCCGCAAAGCCGCTCAGCTGGATCCTGTCCAGTCCGACACCGACCCAGGCGAGCCTGAGCCGCGCAAGGCCGCGGTCGCGTCGCTGACCAGCCGCAGGCTGGTGCAGTTGCCGCCCGACACCCGGCCGCTGCCGTCGGTGGCCGCCTACGACCAGCTCCTGAGGCACCGCCCGCACCATCCCATCCCTGGAGGCACCCCGTGATCAACCAACGCCACCGCGGCTTGACCGAGCAGGCCGCCGACGCCGCCGTCGACACCGCCTGCCGGGTGCTGCGCCTGCCCACCCTCCGCGCCCAGTACTCGGCCATCGCCGCCGGCGCTGAGCGCGACCAGATGACCTACCGCGGATTCCTGGCAGAGCTGCTCATGGCCGAGTGCGAGGAACGCAACCGGCGCCGTTCCGAACGGCGCATCCACGCCGCCGGGTTCCCACGTCAGAAGTGGGTCAAGGACTTCGACTTCGGTGCCAACCCCCATGTCGAACCGCCCGTCGTCCAAGCGCTGGCCACCTGCGACTGGATCCGCAAAGGCCACCCGCTCTGCCTCATCGGCGACTCCGGCACCGGCAAATCCCACTTGCTCATCGCCCTGGGCGCCGAAGCCGCGATGGCCGGGTTCCGGGTCCGCTACGTCCTGGCCGCCAAACTCGTCAACGAACTCGTAGAAGCCGCCGACGACAAGCAGCTGAACAAGACCATCGCCCGCTACGGCCGCGTCGACCTGCTCTGCATCGACGAGCTGGGCTACATGGAACTCGACCGCCGCGGCGCGGAGCTGCTGTTCCAGGTGCTGACGGAGCGGGAGGAGAAGAACAGCGTCGCGATCGCCAGTAATGAATCATTCTCGGGCTGGACGAAGACGTTCACCGACCCGCGGCTATGCGCCGCGATCGTCGACCGGCTCACCTTCAACGGCACCATCATCGAGACCGGAACCGACTCCTACCGCCTCGCCAGAACAAGATCCCACCAGGCCGCCACCGCGAACGGATGACGTTGGCCGGGGGCCAAAACTCACCCACGATCATGAGCTCGAAGATCGCCAACTGGGTCCCGAACTGACTCCCAGGTGGGGCCAACACTCACTCCCGGAGCCAATCGAAGGCACCGTGATCCGCCTGGAGGTCACCCGCCTGCCCAGCGGCGCGATCCCCAAGCCCGTATGGCTGTGGTGGTCGCGCACGGGCGCCAC
>NZ_JBFAOU010000361.1:0-3466 GCF_040675365.1 Catellatospora sp. NPDC049609
CAGTCCTATCGGGAGCTTCACTTCACGGCCCGCATCCCCACGCCCAGTTGATCAACCTGAGACATCCACATCTATCAGGATGAAATGACCTCAGTGAATCATGGCTTGGAGTGCTCTGGAGCAGATGCGGAAGACTCCGATTTCCGTTTCAGCGGTTGGGAGACAGTTGCGTAGATGGTCTTGAATCGAAAGTGGTTGCGCGACGGTTTTGAGCGTTTGTCGACTTGCGGTAGTAATTGAGCGGGACAGCAGGCTGCTCCGGCAGTAGGAGGAAGGCCTGGCGTTCCGTCGCCTACATAGGGCGTTCGCGCAATCGTCGACGAAGGTGTGTGAAGGTGGCTCATGACCGTCGGCGGGAGTCGGCGATTGTGACCCGCTTCTCAACCGTGGAAACTAGCGCTGTTCCTCTCGGCAGAAGGGTTCTGCGTGGACGGCCACGCCGGGGTCTGTGCGTCACGACTGCGCCGTGCACGAAAATCTCGCCGCCCCAGACGCCCCAAGGCTCCGCACGTTCCAAAGCGCCGGAAAGGCACGCGTCCTTCAGCGCGCACTTGGCACATAGCGACTTGGCGAGCTCGATCTCCGGAACAGTGTCGGCGAACCACAGGTCAGGTTCGAACTGGCAAGGGAGCTTCGTACCCGGGTCGTCGCTGAAGTCAGGCTGGGCGACCGCCCGACCCATCCCGCTCACGTTCCCTTCTTCGCCATGCTAAACACCGCGGAGGTACCGGCGGGCGCCCGAACCGTGTCGTGGGCGAGTTGGCGCAGCGTGGTGAGGGCTTTGGCTTCGAGTTGGCGAATGCGTTCGCGGGACAAGTTGAGCCGTGCGGCGGTCTGGGTGATGCTCAGTGGTTCGTCGGTGTCGAGGCCGTAGCGCAGCCGAATGAGCAGCTGCGAGCGTGGGTCGAGCGTGCCGATGAGCTGGCGGAGGTGGTTGATTTCCTCGTCGGCTTCGTGGATGTCGGCGGGGCCGGGGGCGTGGTCGTCGAGGAGGATCTCGCAGAAGGTGGCGGTGCTGTCCTCGGCTACGGGGGCATCGAGGGACACGGTTCCTGCCGACCAGCGGCGTAGGTCGGCGATGCGTTGTTCGGTCATGCCGGTGGCCTCGGCGATGTGTGCGCAGGTGGGTTGCTCTCCGAGGGTGTGCCAGAGGTCGTGTTCGGTTTTGCGCATCCAGTTGATCTCTGCTTGCAGATCGGCGGGGCGGCGGATTGTGAAGCGCTGGGCGTCGATGGTGCGGCCGATGGCCTGACGGATCCACCAGGTGGCGTAGGTGGAGAACTTGTAGCCGCGGCGGTAGTCGAACTTTTCCACGGCGTGGACCACGCCGAGGTTGCCTTCCTGGATCACGTCGAGCATGTCGACGTCGGCGCGGCGGTGGCGGCGTACCACGGACACGACCAACCGGAGGTTCGCCTCGATAAACCTGGCCTTCGCGGCAAGCCCTTCGGCGGCGATCTGCTCGAGTTCGCCGCGAGCGGCACCAGTCGGAAGGTGGTCGTGTTCGAGCAGCCAGGAGGCGTACAGCCCGGCCTCGATACGCTTGGCCAGCGCGACTTCTTCGGCCGCGTCCAGCAGCGGGTGCCGGGAGATTTCGGCCAGATACATTCCGATTAGGTCCCGCTGGCCGAACCCGTCGTCCAGCCGCGGCTGCGCGTTGCCGTACCTGTTCACGTCCATGCCGAATACCGCCTTCGGACCCCGGCCTGCTGCGCGGACTCAGATGACGAGGCCGCAGGCCGGGTGCGCCGACTGCGGCGCAGCTCCGTGACCTCGGCAGTGACCGCCTCTATCCGGCGGTTGAGCGACTTCACGTACAGCAGGAAGACCTCCAGACCGTTGACCGGCTCGAAGACAGACCGGGCGTCTGCCACGGTGGTGTCATTCGTGCTCATGCAGCCACCTACCTTCTCAAGACCCGAATCGCTGTGGCGGGGTGATTGGGCGGGGCGTGTGTGGTACGGCGTTGTATCGCACACGCCCCGCCTGCTCCCGCGGGTTCGGCTGGTCGCGTCGGGGACGCGTGCCCGCCCGGCCGGTCCACGGGCGTCCGTGGGGATGTTCAGGCGTACACGGGTGGTGTGTGCGCTGGGCGGGGGCGGGTCTGGCGGCGTTCGACTGCCGCCGGGATGGGCGGTGCGGTATCCGGGGTCCAGGCCGCGGCGCGACCGCGGGTCTGTTTGGCCTGGTAGAGGGCGGTGTCCGCGCGGCGCATCAGCTCGGCAGCGGTCTTGCCGGGTGTGTGGGCGGCGACGCCCACGCTGCATCCGACGGTCAGCTCCAGGCCCCGGGCCTGCTGCGGCCGGGCGACGGCTGCCACGGCCTGCTCCAGCAGCGCAAGCGCCTGATCCGGTCCGGTCGGCAGGATGATCGCGAACTCGTCGCCGCCCAGCCGGGCGACCATCGCGTCGGGCAGGGCGGCGGCCAGCCGCCGGGCGGTGACGGTGAGGACCTGGTCGCCGGCGTCGTGGCCGAGGGTGTCGTTGATCGTCTTGAAGTGGTCGAGGTCGGCCATGGCCAGAGACCAGCCGGTCGTCGAGGCCAGTTCGGCCAGGCGGGCCGTAAGTGCGCCGCGGTTGGGCAGGCCGGTCAGCGCGTCAGTCGCGGCGGCCTGGCGGGCGTCGTGGAGCTGGGCCGCCCACCGGCGGCGCTCCCTGCGCACGCGCACCAGGTTGCTGGCCCAGCCGGCCGATGCGGCAAGCGCCAGGCCGGTTGCCATCAGGCTGTTCAGCGTCGCGGTCATGGCATGCTCCCCGAAGACTTGTGGCTGCTGCCGGTTGTGCTGACGGTCCTAGACTGCTCGTCGCCCCTGTCGGCATCCTTTCAATCTGGTGTCAGTGGCCCTTTTCGTGCGTGTCCACCATCGCCCCGCCGCGCTAAGCGGCACATTGGGGCAACCCTCTAACGCGGCCCCTCAAGGTCGCCCGCAGGTGCGGACCGGTTTAGCCGTTTATGGGAGGTTATTACCATTCCGTGCCCATAGTTGCAGATGAGGTCGCCTGGTTGCCTTACAGAACAGCACAGCACAGCACCGCAGCACCGCACCCGCGTACGGTGACGACTCGGCTACGCCTTCTGTGGTCGTTTGCGCCAGACCGCAGGCCTGCCGCGGGGCACAGGGGGTGCGCCCGGCGCAGCGGGCAGGGCGTGGCAACCGGGTGCGGCCGCGGTCACGCCAGGCAACTGTTGGCGCGGCTGGCCGGTTCCGGGTATCACTGTGCACCCCTCGAGGGCATAACCGCCTCGGCCTGGCCGCCTCAACGATCGTTGGTCCCGGCGCCAGGGTGCCCACGAGCTCCGTAAGCGGAGGCCGACTGGCGGTGCCGCACCGATTGCCCCCGCGGTCGGCACGGCACCGCCCGGCGGGCTTTCCTGCGAGCCGAACCGAGGCGGGGCTCGGCTCTCCAACCCCCGGCGAGGTGATCTTGCGGTGGTGTTCGGTGGACCGAGACTCGCCCCGCGTTGC
>NZ_JBFAOU010000362.1:0-3443 GCF_040675365.1 Catellatospora sp. NPDC049609
GAAGACACGACGAGCCCATCGACGCGGCATCCAAAAAGGATCTGCGATCGGACCAGCAACCGCCACCGTCAGCTATTGCGCACAAGATCGTTAGAGCAGCTTCTTCCAGCCGGTCGATCCGGTCACGCCGCAGCAGCAGGCGTGACCGGATCGCGGTATGCGGACCCGTTCAGCTCGTCGGCGGTTCGTCCTTGCCGGCTTCCTCCGCGGCCTCGGCCTCCTCCTTCGTGGCGTGCACGACGCCGTCGGCGTGGTCGGGCGGGCCGTAGACGGTGTAGAGGACGAGCGGATTGACACCGCTGTTGCGGAAGTTGTGCCGCGTACCGGCCGGCACCACGACCAGGTCGCCTTGAGCGACCTGCCGCACCTGGCCGCCGACGCTCGCTTCTGCGGTGCCGCTGACGAAGGTGAGGATCTGGTCGTTGTGCTCGTGGACCTCTTCGCCGATCTCCCCACCCGGTGGGATGGTCATGATGACCAGCTGGGAGTGCCGGCCGGTCCACAGGACGCGCCGGAAGTCGGCGCTCTGCTCGGCGACGGTCGCAATGGTGAAGTGGGTCATGTCGGCCATCGGGTATGCCCTTTCCTGCGCCTGCGCTCACGGGCCGTGCGGACGCCCAGCCCGGCGCGTAGTGGATCAAGGTCGCCTCATCGGACCACCGGTTCGGTCTTACCCGGGGCGAGCACGAACAATCACCCCTCCCCACCGGTTCTCCGCTGCGAGCACGCACGACGGGGCGAGCGGAAAATTACCTTTATCCGATAATTCGTGTTTGTCATGCCGAGGTTGCGGAAACTAGCTACGCAGCAGCGAGAGCGGAGGCCGTAGTGGCAATGCCCAGCGCCCGGATCCAACTCCCGGACGGTTCGCCGGCACCGGCGGCCGCACGGCGGGAGATCAGGCAGCGGCTGGGCGCCTGGGGCTGCAGTGACGGGATATGGGTCGACACCGTCTGCGGCGTGGCACATGAGCTGGTGAGCAATGCGGTCCGCCACGGCGGTGGGTGCACGGGCGTGCTCCTCCGCCTGACCGGCGACGAGATCATCATGGAGGTGACGGATCGCTCCCCCGCTGCACCCGGACCGCGCGACGGCGGCTACGGCTTACTGATCATCGGAGAGTTGGCCGAGGCGTGGGGCGTCGAGCCCGTCGACGAGGGCAAGCGGATCTGGGTGAGAATGGCCCGTCCGCAGGTGGCCACACGAAGCGGCGTCCACGAAGCCGGTGTCTGCCGCGTTCGCTGAAGATGCCACTCACCGGGCAGTCCGGCAGTCCGGACCTCGCTACTGCGGTCTTGCCAGCAGCTCGCGCACGCCGGTGACTTCCAGCACCCGCTCGACCCACCCGTGGGCGTTGTCGACACACAGCTGATGACCGACACGCGCGGCCGTCTGGTGCGCTTCGACGAGGACGCGGATGCCCGCCGAGTCCAGAAAGCTGACGCCGGACAGGTCCACGAGGACCTCCGGCGACTGCTTCGTCGCCTCGCCCAGCTCGGTGCTCAGCAGTTCGCACGTCATCAGGTCGATCTCGCCATGAACCGAGACGACGAGCCGTCCGGCGTCGTTTCGGCGCTGCATCGTCAAACCGTGTTCGCTCATCCCCACCATTAACGCACCGTTTGGTCGTCGCAGGCCAGGGCAGCACGGCGACCTTGGACACGTTGACGAGAAGCAATACCTCGTCGCGGGTCGCACCGGCCTGCCGTTCGACAGAGATTCGGGCGTTTTCGCACTATTGAGCCCCGATTCAGATACTAATCGCTCATCGAGTGTTTCACGTCGAGGAGGCACAGTGAGCCAGTCAGCACGTACGGCAACGGCCAAGTCCGCCCGCGGCAGTACCGGCGCGAAGGCGACCAAGAGCACCGTGGCCACCGCAGGGCGGGGTGCGGGCGGCACGGCGAAGAAGTCGCTGCCCGCCAAGGCCGGCGAGGACGCGATCGTGATTCTCAAAGCCGATCACAAGGTGGTCGACGGGCTGTTCAAGCAGTTCGAGAAGGCGGGCGACGACCCGGCCCGCAAGCGCGAGATCGTCGACCAGGTGATCAGGGAGCTGACGACCCACGCGTACATCGAGGAGACGCTCTTCTACCCGACGGCACGGCGGGCCGCCCCGGACACCACCGAGCACGTGCTCGAAAGCGTCGAGGAGCATCACGTCGTCGCCTGGATGATGTCCGAGCTGGCCGAGACCGACGCGACCGACGAGCGCTTCGACGCCAAGATGGCCGTGCTGATGGAGAACGTGCGCCACCACGTCGAGGAGGAGGAGAAGGAATGGTTCCCGCAGGTGCGCAAGGCCATGGGCCGCGGCGCGCTGCAGGACCTGGGGGCCAGGATGCAGGCGGCGAAGGCGAAGGCGCCCAGCAGTCCGCTGGGCCTGCGCAGCGCCCGTGCGTGAGGCCGGCGGACCCGCGCACCTACCGTGCACGGATCGCCGGCACGGACGGCGGGGTCAGCGGGTCCGGCTCGGCGCCGGCGCGAGCAGCCGCAGCTCCGGGGGCACGTCCAGCAGGGTGGACAGCTGACCGCTGTGGTGCCCCTCGTGCCCGCCGGGCAGCAGACACGCGTCCGGTGCCGAGCGGCCGTCGCGGCAGTACGGCGACTGCACGAGCGAACGCAGGCCGGCGGTGTCGTCCCAGCGCAGCCACCACGCGCCCGGCCGGCGCTCACCGCTGCCCTGCAGCAGCCCCACATGCTCCTCGAGGTGGCCGTACTGCAGCACGCACGGGACCTGCCGAGGCAGCCGCCGTTGCCCGTCGGGCATGACGGCCAGGAACTCGTTCAGGCCGGCCGACGCGGCGATGCTGCTGTGGCAACGCGCGTACACGGTCTCCTCCTCCGGGCTGCCGGCTGACGACGGGGACTGGGCGGTGTCGAGGTCCACGACGGCTCCTCTGCGCGGGTTCGATTCACCTCACCCCATGCCCGGCAGTCCCGCTCCGAAACGGCAGGACGCCCCCGCGCGGTCGATCGCCGCACTGTCACGTCGCCGGACCGCTGATCGACCAGGCGTTACGCGATCGGGTCGGCGCCCGGGGTTTGTTCCCGTGGCAATCGGCGATAAGCAGGGCATTACGGAACCCAATGAAGGGAGACGGTCATGCAGCGCACGGTGTATCGCGTGATGCCCGCCGGCAAGAAGTGGGAGCTGCGTGAGGGCGACCAGGTCGTCGCCTCGCACGAGCGCAAGGAGGATCTCGTCGCCCAGGCCCGGCAGACGGCTCGCGACCAGCGTCCCAGCCAGCTCGTGATCCACGACGGGGAGGGCCGGATCGAGGACGAGTCGACCTACCAGGACGACCCGTTCCCGCCGGCCGGCTGACATCCACCGCCGGCCGTGCCACGCGCCGGTGAGGTGCACCGGCCGGGACAGCCCCCGGCCGCTGACCCCCGAACCTGCATCCCCGAACGGGTAGTGTAGAGGAAAGTGCAGGGAG
>NZ_JBFAOU010000363.1:0-3430 GCF_040675365.1 Catellatospora sp. NPDC049609
CGGCACGGGTAACGCAGGCGTTACCCCTACCCGTGCCGTTACCTGCGGCGTTGCCTCGTCTGCGGCTGCTCTCGCCGAGCGAGGATCTCGGCCAGATCCGTGCGGCGGTAGCCCTTGAGCACCTTCCCCGCGATCTTCACTCCCTGTGACGGAAGGCCGAGGTTGCGGGCCATGTCCGACAGGGCCTCGGCGGTGATCGACGGGTAGGCGTTGGGCCACCGCTCGGCCAGCGCCGGTGCGGCGACCGTCCAGTGCTGGCCGTTGTCGGCCGACACGTCGAGCAGGTCGGCGAGCAGGTCACGCGCGGCGGGCAGGTCGGTCGCGGTCGGCCGGCGGCCACCGCGCAGGGCGGTGGCGCGGGCGATGATCGCGGCGGCCTGCTCGGGGGTCGGGTACTGCGACAGCACCGACACCGGCGACGGTCCGCCGGTCATCACGCCCCATCCGGCGTCGTCCACAGGCTTGTAGACAGTGCCGGTGATGCCCCGCTTGTAGGCACCGGTGCCGAGGATCATGTCGTTCTCGACCTGCCCCTGCACCGACAGGCACCAGCGGTTGGTGACGCACCGGGTGATGTTCGGCGGCAGCGACGTCTTGTCGGGGATCTGCGTGGCCAGGACCACGATGATGCCCAGCGCCCGCGCCCGCTTGATCAGCCGCTCGGCCGCATCGGCGGCGTCCTTGTCCGCGGCGAACAGCTCGTGGGCCTCGTCGATGAGGATCACGATCGGGTGCAGCCCGGACCCGGGCTTGCGCGCCAGCTCCGGCGTCACCTTGCCCTCGGGTGCGAGTCCGGCCTGCTTGGCGGCCAGGATGCGCTTGCCGCGCCGCTCGGCCTCGGCGAGGGCCCACGCCAGGATCGCGCCGCCCTGCCGGATGGCCTCGTCGTCCACGCCGACGACGTACGTGGAGCACAGCGGCTCGAAGTCCAGGAAGTCACCGGTCCCCTTGAACTCGGCGATCTTGAACTCGACTGTGGGGTCCAGCGACCAGGCCAGGGCCAGGGAACGTGCCGCGTAGCTCTTGCCCGATCCGGGCTGCCCGCCGATCAGGAACGACCGGGCGAACCCGCTGGTCTTGACCGGTCGCTGCCGCTCGTCGGAGCCGAACTCCTCGGTGTTGAACACGCTGGTGACGGCGTTGTCGGCCAGCAGCGCCCACCGCGGCTTGCCCATCTTCGACGCGGGCTGGTACCCGACCCACAGGTCGAGCTGGCCGGCGTGCTCGGGGCCGGGCGCGGGCCAGACCTGGTCGATGGGCAGCCGCAGCGCCGAGGACAGCGCCGCCCGCTTCTCGATCACCTTGACCGCCTCGACACCGAGGGGCAGGTTGACCCGAGCCAACCACCCCGGCCCGTCGCGGTGGATCGGCGTGGGGAACTCCAACTGGGCGGGGTCGGTCAGGCCCTGGGCCTTGACCGCGACCAGCGCCGCCCGGACCTGCTCGGCGGTCAGGCGGGTGAACTTCGGGGTGTTGGACACGCGGTCGGTGATCGGCCGGTCGGCGGGCTTGCCCGCCTGCGCCGCCAGCAGCGCAGCACCGGCAGCGGCGGCGTACCAGCCGATCGGCGGGACCGCGCCGGACAGTTCCAGCACGGTCGTGCCGACGCACGCGGCGGTACTGGCCGCGCCGAGCAGCATCCACCGGGGCTTGGCCTCCTTGGACCTGGTGCGGTTCAAGGACTGCCAGGTGTAGGCGTCGTTGCGGTCGGCGGCGTGCTGGCGAAGCTGCCAGTTGCCCTCCTCCGCGCTGGCCCAGCGCAGCACCCGCCGCGCCAGCCGCCACACCCCGCGCGGGGCGTAGACCGCCACCTTGAGCCCGTACCAGGGCGAGCGCAGCGCGTGGAACGCCGCGTAGTACCCGGCGTCGTTGACCAGGGCGCGGACGGTCTCACGGCGGCCGTGCGCTGACAGCATCCACGCGGGCACCAGCGGCACCCGACGGGCGTCGCCGCTGGTCACGTCCTTCCACGTGACCGTCATCGCCTCCCCGCTGGGCTCGTCGACGGGTGCGCGCTGGTCGGGCCGGTACACGGTGTAGGACTCGGCGTCGATCGGCCCGGCCGGGGCGGGGACGGTGGCGCGGGTGGGCTCGTCGTCGTCGTTGAAGACCATCGGGGTCAGTGCCATGGTGAGCTACCTCCGTTCGACTTCGATCAGGGCGTTGATCAGGCGTTCGTGCAGCTGCGTGAGCAGCCGGCCGCGCGGCATCGTGGGCTGCTCGGCCTGCTCGCGCATCAGCGCCTCAGCGGCGCCCACGGCGTTGCGCAGGCCGCCCAGCCGCTCCCGCAGCCACACGACCAGGGCGTTGAGCTGGGCGATGACGGCGGCCTGCCGGGCGATCTCGGCGTGCAGCACCGGGCACTGCCCGCACGGCTGATCACTCATCAGGCACCGCCTTTCGGCAGGTCATACTGGGTGCTCCCTTCGAAGGGGTGGGCGGGACACGGCCGGTTCCTGGCAGGGCGGGCCGTGTCCCGCGTGTGGCTTGCTGAGGAATGGCGGAGGGTTGGTAGCGATGGCTGGCGAGGGGCCGAACTTGGATGGCTGGCGGATGCGCCTGGTTGAGTGGGTGGTGCTCGTTGGCTTGGCCATCGGGGCTGACCGGCTCTTTCCCGATGCCAAGGGCTGGTCGTTCTGGGCCATAGGCTTGGCGCTTGCCGGGGTGATGTTCTTCGTCCTTCCCCGGACGGCGCGCTGGCTCCATCGCTATCGGGCGTCAGCCGCTGACCGTCGCGCGACCAGCGACGCACGCCGGTAGCGCCGATCGGGGCTCGGCCGGTCGGCACGGACGGGGCCAGGCTGGGTCAGAATGGGGGCTCGTCGCTGGTGTTGCTCGCCCACGGGTTGGGCTCATCGGTCCCGGCCGGCGCGCCGCCACCGGACCCGCCGCTGGTGCGCGACATCTTCTTGACCTGCGCGGTCGCGTAGCGCAGGCTCGCGCCGATGTCCTCGACGTCGAGCTGGAACGCCTGCCGGTTCTCCCCCTCCGGGGTGGTCCACCGGTTGAGCTTCAACCTGCCGGTCACGACCACGCGCGAACCCCTGACCAGGGACTCGGCGATGTTCTCGGCCAGGTCCCGCCACGCGGAGCAGTTCAGGAACAGCGGGTCGCCGTCCTTCCACTGGTTGGTCGCCTTGTCGTACATGCGCGGCGTGGAGGCGATGGAGAACTTGCACAGCGCCGCCCCGGCCGGGGTGAAGCGCAGCTCGGGGTCGGCGGTCAGGTTGCCGACCAGGGTGAGGGTGGTTTCGTTGGCCACGAGGGCACTCCTTCGGTGAGCCGTCGCGCAGCTGCGCGCGACGGGTCCGGGTTGGTCCGCCGGGTCTGGCGGCCACCGTCCCGGCCAGGGCGGGTGTGCCCTGGCCGACATCCCGGCCCGGCTGGAGTGGACCGAGCCGCCGGTCCTGCCCGGACCGGCGGGCCACGT
>NZ_JBFAOU010000364.1:0-3411 GCF_040675365.1 Catellatospora sp. NPDC049609
GGCTGTCGCGGGGCGTGGTGGGCGCGCGCCGCGCCCCCGCGGGGGGCGCCCCCCCCCTTCCCGGTGCTGCCGTGGATCAGCCGTTGGCCGCCGTGACGTGCACGGTGGCGTACGAGTTGTCCTTGGCGGCCCGGACGATGGTGATGCTGACGCCGTAGGCGACGCCCGCGTCACCGGGGTTGCCGGTGCCCAGGATGGTGTATCCGAGGTTCATGCCGTAGAGGCCGGTCGCCGGGGACCCGTCGGGGTTGACGACCCGGGTGGTGTACGGCGCGTTGCCCAGCGACGGGATGACCACGGAGGCGTCCCGGTGCCGGTAGTACAGGCCGCCGTTGCGGAACTCGATACCCGGCACCCAGCCCTTGCTGTCGGTGAAGGTGGACACCGCCGGCAGCGGACCGAAGTCCGTGCAGTGCTCGCTGAAGAACTCGTTCGTCGCCTCCAGGCACTCCCGGAACGGGTAGGTCGGCTGCAGCGTGAACGCGGCGTTCGACGACTGCGGGCGGCCCGGCAGGTTCTTCAGAGTGCTCGGGTCCTTCGCGGCCGCCGTGCCGGTGCGGCGCAGCGGGTCGAAGTGCGAGTCCACGATCAGCAGGCCGCCCTTGGCGCCGAGGCTCGGCAGCGCGGTCTGGTTAGCCGCGTTGGCGACGTGGTTGGTGTTGCCGAACGTGGTGTCGCGGTACCACACCAGCATGCCGGGCGCGTTGTACTTGACCTTCTCGACCTTCCAGGCGCCCTCGCGCAGGTACGAGGTGTCGTACGCGTACTTCAGGCCGTTGTCGAAGCCGTCGAAGTTGCGCCACTCGGCCAGATAGTAGTGCGCCCGCACCGAGGTGCCGGAGTCGATCCGCCAGCCGGGGCCGGTGGTGTCGACCCAGGTGCCGCCGGTCGCGGTCCAGCCGTTGGCGCCGCTCTCGACGTCGTCGCTCCAGGTGGTGGCGCCGCCGCCGGTGACCGAGAAGTCGTCGGCGAACCAGCCGCGCTCCTGGAACGCGGCGTCGGTGGCCTGGCGCAGCCGCAGCTGCACCGTCTGGCCCGCGTACGCGCTCAGGTCGACGTAGTCGTGGCGCCAGCCGTGGCTGTCACCGGTGAGGCCGTAGCGGTTGTCGAACTGGGCCATGTTCTTGTTCGGGTCGGCGTAGCCGTCGTCGGTGCTGACCAGGTTGCCGGCCGCGTCGTAGATCTTGAGGTCGGTCCAGGTGGCGCCGTTGTCGGTCGAGACCTCGACGAAGCCGTAGTCCCAGTCTTCCTCGATGACGTAGTTGTTCCACATCCAGAACTTCGCGTCGGCCGCGTTCGGCACGGCGACCTCACGAGCGATCTTGATGTCGCCCCAGTCCTGGTCGGCGCCGGTGTACCACATGTTGCCGCCGCTGTGCGGGGCCGCCAGGGTGATGGTCTTGGCCGGCAGGTCGATCTTGATGCCGTCCTTGGTACCCCGCGGCGTGCGCGAGGTCTGGCCCAGCTGCACGTCGCGCGCGTCGGCACCGGGGCTCATCACCAGCGGGTCGGCCCAGCCGAGCACCCACTTGTCCCACAGGCCCATGTGGGTCGGCATCGACTGGAAGACCGGGCCCGAGTGCGAGCCCGAGGACATCAGGTCCCAGAAGTCGACGGCGGACTCGCCGCCGCTGCCGGTGTCGTACAGGTCCGGCAGACCGAGGTCGTGGCCGTACTCGTGGGCGAACACGCCCACGCCGGAGTCCTCCGGCTGCACGATGTAGTTCGAGATCTTCAGGTCGGTGCCCGGGATGAGGTGACCGCCGGTGACCGCCGAGGAGTGCGCCCAGATGGCGTACGTGCCCTCCGCGCCGCCGCCGCCGGACTTGTCCTCACCGGCGTGCACCAGCACCAGGTGGTCGATCACGCCGTCCGGCTCGTAGAAGTTGCCGTCGCCGTCGCGGTCGCCCTGGTCCTCGATGTCGTAGTCGGCCCACGGGAAGTCCGGGTCGGTCGCGGCGAGCGCGTTGACCGCGTCCACGGCCATCTGCTGGGCGCCGCGCTCGTTGTCCGGGTGGCCGTTCATGTTCTGCGGCTCCGGAGCCTCCCACACGCCGGGAGAGGTCTCAGAGCACACGCTCGCGGCGTACCAGCCCTCGGAGTGCGGCAGGGTGATCCACGGGGTCGCCTGGCCCTCGACGGTGTAGGCGCCCTTCGACATCTCCAGGTACATGTTGCGCATCGTCAGGCCGGAGATGTCGATGCCGGGCTTGCCGTCCGGGCCGGTGAGGTCCGGGCGGACGCGCTCGGTGATGCCCTCCGCGCTGTAGAGCAGCTTGTTGAAGTGCTCCTGGTTGAAGTCCGCGACCCACATCGAGTTGTTGTCCGCGTGGCCCAGCGTCGCCGGGTTCGGGATCGTGTTGTTGGTGGGGCCGTTCTGGACGGTGCCGGGCACGCACTTGCGCGACTCGTTGACGGTCTCGGGCACCATGACGTCGGTGAAGTCGTCGTTGGCCGAGGTGTTGTACTGGACCAGCATCGTCAGCAGCCGGGCGACCTGGGTCGTGGGTGCCTTCTTCAGCTGCCGCGGGTTCTTGCCCGTCTTGATCGACTTGTGCTCCAGCTTGGCGAGCTGGGTGGCCGTCAGCGGGTTGCCCCGGGCGTGCTTGCGGTCGAACGCGTGCGCCTGCTCGGCCGGGCTGCCGTAGAGGCCGCCCTTGCCCTTGACCTCTTTGCCGTGGGTGTCCGGCTGGACCGCGGGCTCGGCGTAGTTGATGTAGAACTCGCTGGGGCTGATGGTCGCGGTCGGCGCGGCCACGGCGTTGGCCGTTCCCGGGCCGTACAGCCCGGCCGCGGCCAGCGCCAGCACGGGAAGGCCGGCGAGTAGCCGACGCTTTCTCCGCGCATGGATGGCGTGCTTCATGTCACTCCACTCCTCGGGGTGTCCATTGCGGGCAGGGGGCGCCGCAACGGTGAAAGCAGGTGAAGACGGAGGCATGGGAGCCTGCCCTCCCATGCCGGTGCGGCTTCACGCGGCTGTCGGAGGAGTTGGCTCACGTGAAGCAAGCACTTCACAATCGCAAATGAAGTGATTGTTTAGGCATGGCCCGGACATGGGAGGAATCGGTGGGCCCTACGGGGGTGGGCCAGTGCCACGCAGCAGTCGCGGTTACCCGGCAAAGGGTCATACGAACGGACGAAGGCGCGCAGGCCAGGGCCATCCCCGCGGCGGGCGCCGGAGTCGTCACGCGCGGCGGGCCGCCCTCGCCCGCCGCCGGCACATTGCAGATATCTGCAACCGGCGTCGTGGATCTTGGCTAAAGCCGCGCCGCCTTCTAGCTTCTACCGCAGAGCCAGCGCGGCGACATGGCGCACGTGCGTGGCGGAGCGGGCCGGCGACGGCCTTGCGCCGTTACGGGGGACCGCGTGCCCGTGGCGTGGAAAGGGGCGGCGGCCGGTGTCACACCGGCC
>NZ_JBFAOU010000365.1:0-3375 GCF_040675365.1 Catellatospora sp. NPDC049609
GCTGGCACCGGAACACGTGAACGGATAGCACGCAGCACGTGCCGGCTCAGAGACCGGCAACCAACCCGGCGAACCTTCCCGGTCAAAGCACTAGACGCACTTCGCGACACTGCCTAGCGCCGGATGACGTTCGGACACAAGTCCCGGTAGCGAGAGCAGACAACTTTGTGTCACTCCCGCTTCGAGGGCATCGGCACTTAACATCTGCTCCAACTCCACCACTGCGCGATCGAATGGTGGTGTGTAGTTGGGTTCACTGCGGTCGCGCAGTTCGATCTGACGGCGCCGACTGCCACCGCTGCTGTATCCGCGGGGCCCGTTCCAGCCACGAATATCATGGAGCCGGCTGTCAGGAATTGTTGAAGCCCGTCGCCCGTATGTACGAATGCATCAAGGGACTGGCGAAATAGCCTCCCGGAAGAGGCAAAGTCGCCGACCTGCGCCTCCAGCGCCGCAAGCGCACGAGACACGAAGCCTACTCCGAACGGAGCAGCCGTGGTGTCTTCCAACACTTTGCTAGGTAGACCCGAGCGCGGGCCGGTGAGCTCTCAATTCGAAGAGCTCCAATGATGAATCGGGACCAAGGACCTCACAAATGTTGTTCTACTCTATTGCCTCCGCACACAGCGAAGCTGCCCGCTGAAGCGCATCGGGAATGTCACCCGATGCCGCAAGCACTTGGACTTTCATGAGATCGAGCTCACAGGCAAGAGGACTGTACCCCGAATTTCGGCCATGTCTGCCGCCTCATCAAGGAGTGCTTTCGCCGCTGTGTGGTTCGAGTCTCTCACATGGGCAATTTCTGCGAGCACCCGGTTTGCATATGCAAATGCCACCGGATGGCTACCGCCCTTGGCCCCATCGAGCGCCGTACTGCAGACCGCGAGCAAGGTCACCCTGCCCAGCAGCATATGGCGGGTACCCAAACGGCATCGATGTCGGGGTGCGACCACTTTTCAGATGCGACTTGAGCCAGCTTGGTAATCTCGTGGGGGTAATCGTCCATGATAAACCAGCAAGCAGATACGAGTACAGCAGCTCTATCAGGCTCAACGCCCTTCTCGATACACCAGTTAATCGCGTCCACCATATTGCTCAAGTTAAGCCACAGCGGAACATGCCGACCCTTACGAGACTAGGTGAATCTTGCAGTATCACACGCGCATCGAGCAATCCCCACGAAGTGACTAACTCTACGCTCGTTTGCGCTTATCTGCCGATCGATTTGGAGCTGAGCGAACCGCTGCCGACAGCCTGCGCGCCAAACCCGGCCGGGCTTCCTACGCCCGAGGCAGAGCCATCGTCGAGCCCGCCTTCGGCCAGATCGTCACCGTCCACGGACGGAGACTCCTGCGGCGCGTGCCGGACGCCGCACGCGGCGAATGGCGGCTGCTGGCCCCGTGCCACAACTACGCAAGATCTTCACCACGTCGGAGTCGGTGGGCTCACCACGGCGAACAGATGAGCCCACCCACCACCGGCCTCAGCACCCACCAGGCCATACCACCCACATCGGCAGACCAGGACCAGGTCACAACACCACCCGAGCGGCAAGCGCACGGCCCACGAACGGCTCACTCCAGCCTGGACCGTTACTGACTCACGCTCCTAGCCTTGCCGTGGGGAGATGAGCACTCCATCGGCTGCGAGGTCGGGGGCTTCGCTCCCGCGTCGGAGGGTAAAAGTGCTGAGGTTAAATAGGTCGTATCCAGCGTCGTTAAGCGGTATCCACCTACCTGCATTTGCAGCTTGATCAATAACAACCGTTGTTGGACCCGCTAGCGTTTGAAAGCTGTACCTCGCTTGGGTATCCCAATTGGGCGCGGTTTCACTGTCGGGCACGTGCACCCAGACATCATATTTGCCTCCGTAGCCCAATGCGGAGCCGATCTGCCAAGTCATCGCTTGCCCGGCACCTGCCATGGAGAAGAGATACTCTCCTCCAACGCAGTCATCTCCGCATTCGACGGAAGACCAAACGCCTTCCGAGTTGGCCTTCTCTGCGTCGAACAGCCCAGAGTAAAGCAACGTGTTGCCGAACATCGCCTCTTGGTCATCTCGACGTTGGCCAGTATCCATCCTCCCGGCAGTCCACCTGGCAAAGAACTCGTTGAACGTCGCTGGTTTGAAATCTCTCAATACTCGGGGGATTGCAGAGAAGGGCTCATTGACGCGATCCCAAAAGCCATCCTTCAACTCCATAGGACTCCGGTCGTAGAGGTCCCACAGAGCACCGGCTACTCGTCCCTCAACGCCAGGTCCGTCTTGGCACGGGCCATTTCCGCGGCAGACTTCAAGGTCCATAGTATAGCCGTTCGGCCAGTAGAGTAGCGTATTGTCAAAATTGTTGATGCCATTGCTAGACGCGAGAGCTATGAAGCTCGCAAATCCTTCAAGAAAAGAGCAGCTCTCGTCTTCTGGATCCGTAAAATAGTGGTCGAAGCACGACTCTGGCACACCCGGCAGATCATCGCCATAGAGATCATGCATGTACTTGTGCCCGAGTTCATGCTCTGGAATAAACTCAAAGGCCTCTTCCGGAAGCAAGTACATCGTTCCGGATGAGGGATCATACCTCGTGTAGTCGTCGACCATCTCAATGACGACAGGACCGAGTTCTAGCCCACTGCCCAGCCCGTGAGTGAGACGCGAGACGTCGTTGGCGGCGCGATAAGCGTGTCCGACAGCGGTGTCGGCAGTGTAGTTGTTATCGCGCTCGAAAAACCGTCCTATGGGGATCTCTGCTATGAGCGCCGGCTGTCCATCGGCGTTCTTGACGAGCACGGTCCCGTCTTCGCTCTGCCCATACACTCGAAGAACCACGTCGCCGTCTTCGCAGGCGTGCGAACGCATGAACGCGTCTGGCGTAGGCTCGCACCCGTACCATCGCGTTCCGTCTTCCAGATCGTAATCCTGCGGATAGATCATATCTTCGAATTCGAATCTACCCACGTTGTCCGTATAACGGATCACCGGCTCACCTGTGCCGCCGGGGCCAGAGAGTACGGGTTGCCATTCGGGTGCAGCTTCTGGAACTTCGCTGTCTCGCGTAAATGCGAAGACTGCGATCTTGACGTGCTCGAATTGGCGCGCCTCCTCGGCGGGGAGGTGGGCATTTGCCGTCTTGATCGTGCCTGTGATGGTCACTCGGGGTGGCGGGCCATCGCTGCACCAGGACACCGGAGGCAGCAGTTGATTGTCACAGGGTGCCTGCGGCGGCACCGGGAGCGGAACCGGATCATTCATAGGCGGATTTGTGTAAAGCGGGGGTAGGAACGGATTATACACCCCCCCGTCGCAGCTGGCATCCCAGATCGAGCCCGAGTAATCCAACGTCGTGTTAGGAGTCTGAGGAGTCGCCGGCTTGTAACCGAG
>NZ_JBFAOU010000366.1:0-3328 GCF_040675365.1 Catellatospora sp. NPDC049609
CGCGTGCGGCACGGGCCGGGCGGGGGCGGGGGCGGCCCGGGCGCCCCCCGCCGGCGCCCCCGCGCGGCCTCCGGCCGTACCTGCCGCTGCTGGTGTGGGCGGTGCTGCTGGTGCCCGCGGTGCTGTACTTCGTGCCCGGTGGCCTGCCGACGTTCCAGGGTGTGCAGGAGCTGCTCGGGTCGTCCCTGGTGTTCCCGGTCGTGCTGGTCTTCGCGGTGGCGGGCCTGCTCTGGCTCGGCTGGCAGACCGTCGCCACCGCGCGCCGGCTGCGGCCGCTGCTGGCCGCGCCGGCCGCCGAGGCGGCCGTGCGCGCCGAGCTGCGCCTGCTCACTGGGCTCGGCAGCCTCGTCGCCGGGGTGGGCAGCCTGGTCCTCGGACTGGCCGCGGGCGCACCCGACCAGCCGATCCTGCAGTCGCACATCCTCGACGCCATCAGCAACATGCTGTTCGTCGCCTCGCTGCTGCTGGCCATGCTCGCCATGGTCTGGTTCCCGCCGCTGGGCCTGGCCGCGCTGGCGGGCGGCGGTTTCCAGCTCGTGCTCACCGCCGCCGCGGCCGACTTCCTGGCCACGCTGGCCGGTGCGGGGGCGCTGGCGATCCTCGCCGCGATGATGAGCGGCAGCGGCAGCGGCGGCCGCGGTGACGACTACTGGGAGGAGAAGTACGGCCAGGACGACCCGCCGCCGCGCCGGGAGCGGATCAGTGACGGCAACAAGGCCGAGCTGGAGGACTCCGGCTGGCTGAAGAACAAGCTGCAGGATCCGCAGATGCGCCGCGACTTCATGAAATGGCTGGAGCGCGGCCACAAACAGGGCGAGGCGCACGACCACCTGCGCCCCGGCTCCCCCGAGGCGGAGAAGGCGCTGGCCGACTTCCTCGCCGAGATGCTGTGACCGGCTGATCGGCCGCCCGCGGCGCTGCCCGCCCAGCCGTACGGTTCACGCCGCGCGGCCGGGTGAGGCGGCGGCCTCGCGGGCGTCCAGCAGCTCGTCCCAGTGCTCCTGCGCCCACGCGCACATCGCGGCCATCGGGGCGAGCAGGCTGCGCCCCAGCGGGGTCAGGCCGTACTCGACGTGGCGCGCCGGTCCGGGATGGACGGTGCGGGCGACCAGACCGTCGCGCTCCAGGCCGCGCAGCGACTTGGTCAGCGCCTTGGCGGTGACGCCGCGCAGCGGGACGCGCAGCTCGGAGAACCGCCGCGGACCGTGCTCCAGGCAGCGGATCACCATGCCCGCCCACTTGTCGCCGACGCGGACCGGCGACAGGCCGGACGGGCAGACCGGGTCGAACATGTCGGGATCCAGGGGCGTGCGCACCCGCCCACCGTATCCGGTATCCACTTGGAAACCACCTGCTCGGCTAGCGTCCGGACCGGATCTGATCGCATCCGGAAGGAGTGGCGCATGAACGGGATCGTCGTGTTCGGAGCAGGTGGCAGGGCGGGGCGGGCGGCGGTCGGGCAGGCGCTCGCGCGCGGGCACCGGGTGACCGCCGTGGTGCGCCACCCCGGCGGGCACGCCGATCTCGCGGTGCCCGGGGTGCGGCTGGTGGCCGGTGACGTCACCGACGCGCGCCACGTCGCCGAGCACGCGCGCGGGCACCACGCCGCGATCGCCGCCGTCTTCGACCCGGGCACGCCGCCCGAGGTGTTCTACCCGGCCGCCGCCGGCGCGCTGCGCGACGGGCTCGCCGCCGCGGGCACCGGGCGGCTGGTCGCGGTCGGGCTCGCGTCGGTGCTGCCCGACGGGTCGGGCACGCCGCTGATGGACACGCCCGGCTACCCGCAGGAGTACCGCGGCTTCTACCTGGCGCACGCGGCCGGCACGCAGGTGCTGACCGGTGCCGGCGGCGACCTCGACTGGCTGGTGCTGAGCCCGGCGGGCGACTTCGACCACGGTGGCGAGCCGGTCGGGCGGTACCGGGTCGCGGCGGCCGACGCGAGCAGCCGGATCACGTACGCCGACTTCGCGGCAGCGCTGCTCGACGAGGCGGAGACGCCGACGCGGCACCGCACCCACCTCGGGGTCGAGGCGTACTGATGGGCGAGGAGATCCACGACAGCCCGCACCCGTTCGTCGCCGAGCACATCCGCCGGTTCCTGGCGACCGGCGGCGACGCGCGGCCGGGCACGAACGACCTGCTGCTGACGACACGCGGCCGCAGCACGGGCCGGCTGCGGCGCACCGCGCTGGTCTACGTGCGCGACGGCGGGCACTACGTCGTCGCCGCGTCCAACGCCGGTGCCGACCGCCATCCCGCGTGGTATCTGAACCTCGTCGCGGAGCCCGAGGTCAGCGTGCAGGTCGGCGCGCGCGTGCTACCGGCGCGGGCGCGGACCGCCACGGCCGCCGAACGGACCCGGCTGTGGGGCCTGCTGGTCGACGCGATGCCCGCCTACCAGGCCTATCAGGAGGCGACCAGCCGGACCATCCCGGTGGTGGTCCTCGCCCCGCACGGCTAGCCTGCGCACCGCCCGCCGTCCGGACCCACCCGCCGCTGCTACGGCTCGGCCCCTGGCGCCGCTGCGCGCTCGCGCCGAGCCGGGCCCGCCCGCCGTGACCGGGGCCAGGCGCAGGAACGACAGCGCCCCGGCCGACACGGCGAAGGTGACGGCGTCGAGTCCGATCGCCGCGGTCGCGCCGAAGCGGCCGGAGAGCAGGCCGGCCAGGGCCGGGCCGATGAGGTACGCCGTCGACGAGGCCGCGAACAGGCGGCCGTTGGCCCGCGTGATCTCCTCGGCCGGCACCAGGCTCGGCACCACGGTCACCTGCGCGACCTGGAACACCATCGCGAACGCGCTCGCCAGCGGCAGCACCAGGTAGAGCAGCCACGGTCGCGGCCCGGCGAGCCAGGCGAGGGGGATGCTCGCGTAGAGGCCGCAGCGGGCGAGGTCGCAGAGCACGAGCAGGCGGCGGCGGTCGAACCGGTCGACGACGACCCCGGCGAACAGGCCGGTCAGCAGCGACGCGACGCCGCCGAGCGCGGTGACCAGGCCCATCTGCGTCACCGCACCGGTGCTGTGCAGCACCAGCAGCGGGATGCCACGTAGGAGAACGAGTCGCCCAGCGCCGACAGCGTCTGCGCTATGAGCAGCGCCCGGAAGCCGCTGCCCGCGGCGCGCTCGGGCGGGCGGGCGGTGTCCACTGCCGACAAGGCCGCCTCCCCGACGAGCCGCGGGCGCCGCCGGAGGTTCCGCATGCGCGATGGGCTGTCGAAGCTACCGGACCAGCCGGGGACGGCACCAGCAAGGGATGCTCTTATGGATGTCAAGCCGCTGAGGCTTGGCATCCATAAGGGTGTTCAGCGGTGATGATCTGGTAGATCTCGC
>NZ_JBFAOU010000367.1:0-3327 GCF_040675365.1 Catellatospora sp. NPDC049609
TCCCAAAAACCGCCACCCCCCCCGCGCCGGTGCCCCCGGGCCCCCCAAGATCGCTGTTTCCGGTCAGAACCCTTGGTCAGACCACAGGTTCTGACCGGAAACAGCGATCTTCCCGCGCCGCGCCGCCCCGGCCCGCCCCGGCCCGCGCCGCCCCGCCCCGCGCCGTCGGTCAGGGGAGGGTGGCGGGGGGTGCGGTGCTGCCGCGGGGGATGAGCTGGGGGGTCATGTCCTGGAAGCTGCGGGTCTCGGCGCCGTCGAGGATCTTCAGTAGCTGCTCGGCGGCGTGGCCGCCGTACGCGGCGATGTCGCGGCTGACGGCGGACAGCTGCGGGTGCAGCAGCTGGCACAGCGGGGAGTCGTCCCAGGCCACGATGGACAGCTGCTGTGGCACGGCGATGCCCATCTCGTGCGCGACACCGAGGCCCGCCACGGCCATGGTGTCGTTGTCGTAGACGATCGCGGTGGGGGAGGGCCGCCGGGACAGCAGCGCCCGGGTCGCGCGGGCGCCCTCCTCGCCGGTGTAGTCGGTGTAGACCGTGGTCACGTCGGTCAGCCCGACGCGGTCGGCGGCGTCGGCGACGGCCTGCCCGCGCACCGAGGTGTGCCACAGGTCGGCCAGGCCCGCGACGCGGGCGACGCGCCGGTGCCCGAGCGCGGCGAGGTACTCCACGACTGCCGTGGTGACGGCGACCTCGTCGCTCCACACGCCGGGCAGGCTGCCCAGCCCGTGCGGGCCGCCGATGACCACGCACGGCATGTTCAGCTCCTCCAGCAGCGCCACCCGGGGGTCGTCGCGGCGCAGGTCGACGACGATGACGCCGTCCACGCGGCGCTGCGCCCACCAGCGCCGGTAGGTCGCCATCTCGCGCTCGCGGTCCTCGGTGACCTGGAGCAGGAGGCTGACGTCGCGGGCGGACAGGGTGGCCTCGATGCCCGAGATGAGCTGCATGAAGAACGACTCGATGCCCAGCGTGCGGGCGGGCCGGTCGACGATCATGCCGAGCACGCCGGTGCGCCCGTCGGACAGGGCGCGGGCCGCGCTGCTCGGGTGCCAGCCGAACTGCTCGGCGACGGCGAGGATGCGCCGGCGGGTCTCCTCGGACACGCCCGGCCGGCCGTTCAGGGCGTACGAGACGGCGCCCTTGGACACCCCGGCTGCTCGGGCGATGTCGGCGATGGTTACCCGCTTCATATGAGCTCCAGCTGCCATTTGAATGATCGAAGCTCCTTCCGTGCTGAACAGTTCAGCACGAAAGGAGCTCCGATCACAGGTCTCAGTCGGTGTATCCCGGCATCGGGAAGGCCTTCAGCAGGTCGCGCACCTCGCCCGCGATCTGCTCGACGGCGGCCGTGTCGTCCTTGACCGCGGCGGTGACGGCGTCGTCGATCCACCCGGCGACCTGCGCCATGTGCTGCTCGGTCAGGCCGCGGGTGGTCAGCGCGGCGGTGCCCAGGCGGATGCCGGACGGGCTCCACGGCTTGCGCGGGTCGTAGGGCACCGTGTTGAAGTTCAGCTCGATGCCGGCGGCGTCCAGGACCTTGGCGGCCGGCTTGCCCTCGACGCCCTTGTTGGTCAGGTCGATGAGCAGCAGGTGGTTGTCGGTGCCGCCGGAGACCAGGTCGAAGCCCCGCTCGTTGAGCGCCGCGGCGAGCGCCTTGGCGTTCGTGACGACCTGGTGGGCGTACGCGGTGAAGGTCGGCTGCGCCGCCTCGTGCAGCGCCACGGCGATGCCCGCGGTGGTGTGGTTGTGCGGGCCGCCCTGCAGGCCGGGGAAGACCGCCTTGTCGATCGCGGTGGCGTGCTCGGCACTCGCCATGATCATGGCGCCGCGCGGGCCGCGCAGGGTCTTGTGCGTGGTCGTGGTGATGACGTCGGCGTGGCCGACCGGCGACGGGTGCGCCCCGCCCGCGATCAGGCCGGCGATGTGCGCGATGTCGGCGACCAGGATCGCGTCCACCTCGCGCGCGATCGCGGCGAAGGCGGGGAAGTCGATGGTGCGCGGGATGGCCGTACCCCCGCAGAAGATCATCTTGGGCCGCTCCGCCAGGGCGATGTCCCGCACCAGATCCATGTCGATGCGCCCGGTGTCGCGCCCCACGCTGTAGTGCACCGGCCGGAACCACTTGCCGGTAGCCGACACCGGCGAGCCGTGCGTGAGGTGCCCGCCCTGCGCCAGCTCCAAGGACAGGAACGTGTCCCCGGGCGACATGAAGGCCAGGTAGACCGCGAGATTCGCGGGCGAGCCCGAGTACGTCTGCACGTTGGCGTGCGCCGTGCCGAACAGCGCCTTGGCCCGCTCGATCGCCAGCGTCTCGATCTGGTCGCAGAACTGCTGCCCCTCGTAGTACCGCTTACCCGGATACCCCTCGGAGTACTTGTTGTTCAGCACCGTCCCGCAGGCTTCGAGCACCGCCGTCGACACGTAGTTCTCCGACGCGATCATCCGCAGCTTGTCGTGCTGGCGGCGGGCCTCGCCCTCGATCAGCGCGGCCAGCGTCGGATCGGCGGCGGTCAGATGCGGCAGTTTCGGCTCGTGCATACGCGCCATCCTATGCCCGCCATGATCGCCCCCCACCCTCACCCCACGCTGAGTTGATCATGAACTTGCGGACGTGTGCGGCGGCGTGTCGCGACCCCGGCGCCGTGATCACCGGAACGGACCGGGGGACGGGAGAATGGGTGGCATGGCTGTCAATTCGTTCATGGTGGAGCTGGGTACGCCCGCGCCGGAGTTCGCGCTGCCGGACGTGGTCACCGGGGACACCGCCTCGCTCAAGGACTTCGCGGACGCGCCCGCGCTGCTGGTGGCGTTCCTGTCCAACCACTGCCCGTACGTGCGGCACATCGAGTCGGTGTTCGGGGAGCTGACCGCGCGGTACGCCGAGCGCGGGCTGGCCGTGGTGGCGATCAGCGCCAACGAGACCGGCAACTACCCCGACGACGCGCCCGAGCACCTCGCCGGGCAGGCCGGGCGGGCCGGGTTCGGCTTCCCGTACCTGCACGACGCCGACCAGCGGGTCGCGCTGGCGTACCGGGCCGCCTGCACCCCGGACCTGTTCCTCTACGACGCGCAGCGCCGGCTGGCCTACCGCGGGCAGTTCGACGACGCGCGCCCGCGCAACGACGTGCCGGTCACCGGGGCGACGCTGGCCGCCGCCCTCGACCTGGTCCTGGCCGGGCAGCCCGTGCCCGAGCCGCACTTCCCCAGCGTCGGCTGCTCCATCAAGTGGCTGCCCGGCAACGCGCCAGATCTCCGTGACCGTGCTCGACCAGCTCCCGGTGTCGCGCGACGCGCAGATCACGGTCAAGGAGCTCGCGGTCAAGCC
>NZ_JBFAOU010000368.1:0-3308 GCF_040675365.1 Catellatospora sp. NPDC049609
CACGTCAAGCCCGGTGCCGTGGGTGACGAGGACGCGCCGCCGAGTGCCTGCGCGAGCGCCGGATACCAGCGGTCGGCCATCTTCTGTCTAACGACGGCGCCCGTCGGCGGGCTGTCACACCGGCGACGGGCCGCGGCACTCCCGTCTGCGCATGACACGTAGGCGCACCCCGGCCCGCAGGTGGGCCGTACTCAGCGGTGCAGCACGGTGGCCCGCTCCACGCGCGACAGCTTCTCCGGATTGCGCACGACGTAGAGCCCGCTGACGAGGCCGTCCTCCACCCGCACCGCCACCACACTGTCGATCTCTCCGTCGAGCCGCAGGACGAGCGCCGGGGAGCCGTTCACCTGCACCGGCTCGACCGCGATCAGGGCGCCGACCCTGCTCCAGCCGGCAGCCAGCAGGCGGGCGACCTTGTCCGCCCCCACGACGGGCCGCGGCACGGACTGCCGGAGCCCGCCGCCGTCGCTCAGCACGACGACGTCCGGGGCGAGGACGTCGAGCAGGCTCCGCACGTCGCCCGTCGCGATCGCCCGGTGGAACGCGTCGAGCGCGGCCCGGGTCTGGGCAGGGGAGACGACGTCGCGGGGGCGGCGCGCCGCGACGTGGACCCGGGCCCGATGGGCGATCTGGCGGACCGTGGCCGGGCTCTTCCCGACGGCCTCGGCGATCTCGTCGTATTGCAGGTCGAACACCTCGCGCAGCACGAACACCGCCCGCTCGGTCGGGGCAAGCGTCTCCAGCACCAGCAGCATCGCCATGGAGACGCTGTCGGCCAGCTCGACGTCCTCGGCCACGTCAGGGGTGGTCAGCAGCGGCTCGGGCAGCCAGGGCCCGACGTAGGTCTCCTTGCGCCGGCCCAGGGTCCGCAGCCGGGTGAGGGCCTGCCGGGTGGTGATCCTGACCAGGTAGGCGCGCGGATCCCGCACCGCGTCGAACGCGACGTCCGCCCACCGCAGCCAGGTCTCCTGCAGGACGTCCTCCGCGTCCGCCGCCGAGCCGAGCATCTCGTAGGCGACGGTGAACAACAGGTTGCGGTGGGCGACGAACACCTCGGTGGCCGGGCCCGGCCCGCCGTCCTCGCTCATGTCGCCGCTCCCGTCGTGTCGCCGTCTCCACCACGAGACGCCGGCCGTCGCCGATCTGCGACAGCTCCGGCGCGTGACCCACGTCACGCGGCCAGGCTGTCACGGCCGGCGCGCCGTCGGCATCCCATGTCCGGACCGCCGGCCCGAAGGACGTTCGGGACGACGTCGACGACGCCAAGGAGAAGCATCATGAACCTCGCCCTGTGGATCGTTGCCGGGCTGCTCGCCGCCGCCTACCTGTTCGGCGGTGGCGGCAAGATGATCGTGCCGAAGGAGCGGATCGCCGCCTTCGGGCCGAGCTCCCGCTGGGTCGAGGACTTCAGCGCCGCCGGCGTCAAGGCCGTCGGAGCCCTGGAGGTCCTGGCCGCGCTGGGCCTCGTCCTGCCCGCCGCGCTCGGCATCGCACCGGTCCTGGTGCCCCTGGCCGCCCTCGGCCTGGTTGCGATCATGACGGGCGCCGCGATCACCCGTATCCGGCGCCGCGAGTACCGGTTCATGGTGGTGGATCTGGTCTACCTCGCCCTGGCCGCGTTCGTGGCATGGGGGCGGCTGGGCCCCGAGTCCTTCACCGGCTGACCCCGGGGCGTAGCGGCTCACGTCAGTGGCCGCGCGGTGCCACCAGGCCGGACTCGTACGCGATGACCACGAGCTGGGCGCGGTCACGGGCATGGAGCTTGGCCATGGCGCGGTTGACGTGGGTCTTGGCGGTCATCGGGCTGATCACCATGCGGTCGGCGATCTCGTCGTTGGACAGGCCCCGGGCGACCAGCGTGACGGCCTCGCGCTCGCGGGCGGTCAGCCAGTGCAGCTCCGCGCCGGTGCCCGGGTGGCGCGGCTCGGCGACGTACCGGCTGATCATCATGCGGGTGATCGACGGCGCGAGCAGGGCGTCGCCGCGCGCGGCCACGCGCATGGCGTGGAGGAAGTCCGCGGGCTCGACGTCCTTGACGAGGAAGCCGGCCGCGCCGGCGCGCAGCGCGTCGAAGACGTACTCGTCGAAGCCGTAGTTGGTGAGGATGACGACGTGCACCCCGGCCAGGGCGGGGTCGGCGGCGATGTGCCGGGTCAGCGCGATGCCGTCCATGACCGGCATCTGGACGTCGACCAGCGCGATGTCGGGCAGGTGCTGCCTGACCAGCGCCAGGCCCTCCTGCCCGTCGGCGGCCTCGGCCACCACCTCGATGTCGTCCTCGGCGTCGAGCAGCGCGCGGAATCCGCTGCGCAGCAGCGGCTGGTCGTCGACGAGCAGGACGCGGATCATGACGTCTGCTCCACCGGGAGTTCGGCGTGGACGGTGAAGCCGCCGCCGCTGCGCGGTCCGGCACGCAGCCGGCCGCCCAGGGCGGTGACCCGCTCCCGCATCCCGAGCAGGCCGACCCCGGGTGTCGGGGCCGTGTCCGGCCCGGCCCGGCCGTCGTCGTCGACGCTGATGGCCAGCACGTCCGGACCGTAGTCGATCCGGACCGACGCGGTGGCCGCGGCGGCGTGCCGGGCGATGTTGGTCAGCGACTCCTGCACGATCCGGTAGGCGGTGCGGTCCACCGCGGCGGGCACCTCGGGCCGCCGCCCCTGCACCGTCAACGTCGCGTCCAGGCCCGTCGTCCGGGCACGTGCCACCAGCTCCGGGACCTGGTCGAGGCCGTACGGCGTCACTCTGGCGTCGTCGCGCAGCGCCTGCAGGGTCGCGCGCAGCTCGCGGGCCGCCTCCCGGCCGGCCTCCTCGATCGCCAGCAGGGCCGGGGGCACCTGCTCGCCCCGCTTGCGGGCCAGGTGGACGGCGACCGCCGCCTGCACCTTGATCACCGAGATCTGGTGGGTGAGCGAGTCGTGCAGCTCCCGCGCGATGTGCAGCCGCTCCTCGTCGGCGCGGCGCCGCGCGGCCTCCTCCCGGGTGCGCTCGGCCTCGTCCGCCCGCCGCTCGGCCTGCCGCAACGCCTCACCGGCGGCCCCGGCGGCCACCAGCCACGCGATCTCCAGGGCGCCGCGGGACTGGGCGAGCGCCTCACCCACGGCCGTGTCCGGCGACAGGGCGAGCAGCGCGAGCGGGAGCGCGGCCAGCATCAGCGCCGCCGCCACCACCGTGACGGCGCGATGGCCCGCCCGCACGGCGGCGTACACCGCGAAGAGGAACGCGACGGCCGGCACGTCGAGGCCGAGCGCCTGGTAGCCCACCGCGCACAGGCCGGTGACGGCCAGCACCGGGACCGGCGCGCGGCGGCG
>NZ_JBFAOU010000369.1:0-3303 GCF_040675365.1 Catellatospora sp. NPDC049609
CAACTTCTGGGTTGTCCGGACAACCCAGAAGTTGACGCTGGATTTCGTACACCTGTCGGCGCGGTCAGGCGGCGGCTTCCGCCTGGGCGACCGGGAACGCGGTGGCGGGGCGGGCCGGGCGGTGCGGCGGCCGGGCCACAGCACCCGGGCCGGCACACCCGGCGCGAACAGCCGCTGCGGCGGCGACATCCCCCCTCGCGCGGGTGAAACCGGGCTGCGCCGGCCGTCGGCGCCGTGCCAGGATCGCGCTCGTGGTGAGTGCGAGCGGGGTGCGTATCAAGTGGGCCGACCTGCCGGAGCATGTCCGGGCCGAGGTAGAGGCGATCATCGGCGACGTCGTCGTCGAGACGCGCTCGCAGCAGGGCGGGTTCTCGCCCGGCACCGCCGAGCGGGTCCGCACCGCCGGTGGCCGCCGCGCTTTCGTCAAGGCCGTCAGCGGTGCGCAGAACGAGCGCTCGGTGCAGCTGTACCGGCAGGAGGCGCTGATCACCGCGGCGCTGCCGCCGGGTGTGCCGGCGCCGCGGCTGCTCGGGTGCCATGACGACGGCGACTGGGTGGCGCTGGTGCTGCAGGACGTGGAGGGCAGGCACCCGGTGACGCCGTGGACGGCCGCCGAGCTCGACGCGGTGCTCGCCACGCTGGGCGTGCTGGCGCGGCGCATGACCCCGTGCCCGATGCCGGAGCTGCCGACGGCGGCGGCCTCGCTGGGCGAGGACCTCTCCGGATGGGAGCGCCTGTCCGCCGACCCGCCGGCCGACCTGGACCCGTGGGCCGTCGCGCACCTGGCCGACCTGGTCGAGCTCGGCGCGGCGGGCGTGGCGGCGCTGGCGGGCGACACCGTGGCGCACACCGACGTGCGGGCGGACAACATGCTCGTCGGACCGGACGGCACGGTGACCCTCGTCGACTGGCCGTGGGCCTGCGTCGGCCCCGCCTGGCTGGACACCATGATGATCATGGTGAACGTCAACCTGTTCGGCGGCCACGACGTGGACGCGCTGCTGGCCGCGCACACCCCCGCGCTGGGCGCGCGACCGGAGCAGCTGACCGCGGTGCTGGCTGGGATGACCGGCTACTTCCTCGACGCCTGCCGCACGCCGCCGCCGGTCGGGCTGCCGACGGTGCGCGCGTTCCAGCGTGCCCAGGGCGAGTCCTCGCTGCGCTGGCTGCGCAGCCGGATCGAGGCCGCGCGCTGAGCGGCGACCGCTGTCGGTGAACGCCGCGCTCCGGTACGATCCAGCGGCCGTGGATGCCTACGCCCTGTTCGCGATCGTGACCGTCACCGTGGCGACGGTCGCCATCGGCGCGTGGGGAGTACGCCTCGTGCGCGGCACGTCCGACCTGCTGGTCGCCTCGCGCATGGTGAGCCCGACGCAGAACGCCGCCGCCATCGGCGGGGAGTACCTGTCGGCGGCGAGCTTCCTGGGCGTGGCCGGGCTGATCCTCGCGTACGGCGCGCAGATGCTCTGGTATCCGGTCGGCTTCGCCGCGGGGTACCTGGCACTGCTGCTGTTCGTGGCGGCCCCGCTGCGCCGGTCGGGGGCGTTCACGCTGCCTGACTTCTGCGAGGCGCGGCTCGCCTCGCCCCGGCTGCGCCGGCTGGCCACCGCGTTCGTGCTGTTCATCGGCTGGTTCTACCTGCTGCCGCAGCTGCAGGGCGCGGGCCTGACGTTCGGCATCGTCACCGGCGCGCCCGGCTGGGTCGGCGTGGTGCTGGTCGGGGCCGTGGTCACCGGCAACGTCGCGTTCGGCGGCATGCGCTCGGCCACGTACGTGCAGGCGTTCCAGTACTGGCTGAAGCTGACCGCGATCGCGGTGCCCGCGTTCTTCCTGCTGGCCCGCTGGCACGACGACGGCCGCCCGGCGATCCCGCTCGACGACGTCTGGCTCGCCCCGACCGGCGGCCTGGTCGCCACGTACTCGCTGATCCTGGCGACGTTCCTGGGCACCATGGGGCTGCCGCACGTGCTCGCCCGCTTCTACACCAACCCCGACGGCGGCTCGGCCCGGCGCACCACCACCATCGTGCTCGGCCTGGTCGGCCTGTTCTACCTGTTCCCCACGGTGTACGGGGTGCTCGGCCGCGTCTACACCCCGCAGCTGGCCACCGGCCGCAACGACACCGTGGTGCTGCTGCTGCCCGGTGCCGCGCTCGGGCCGGGCCTGACCGCCGACCTGCTCGGCGCACTGGTCGCCGCCGGCGCCTTCGCGGCCTTCCTGTCCACCTCGAACGGCCTGCTCACCAGCGTGGCCGGGGTGCTGGCCAACGACGTGCTGGCGCGGGGGCGGCTGGCCGCCTGGGGGCCGCTGCCGCTGTTCCGGGCCGCCGCGCTGTTCGCGGGCGCGGTGCCGATGGGCCTCGCGCTCGCGGTGCACGGCCTCAACGTGTCGCAGGTGGTGGGCCTGGCGTTCGCCGTGGCCGCGTCGAGCTTCTGCCCGATGCTCGTGCTCGGCATCTGGTGGCGGGGGCTGACCGCGATGGGCGCGGCCGCCGGGATCCTGGCCGGCGGGGGCAGCGCCGTCGTCGCCGTACTGTGGACGATCTTCGTGCCGCCCGCGCCCGGACTGGCGGCGGACCTGCTGGCCCAGCCCGCGGCCTGGACCGTGCCGCTGGCCTTCGCGGTCATGGTGACCGTGTCGCTGGCGACCCGGCGGCGGGTGCCGGCGGCGGTGGGCACGATGCTGCTGCGGCTGCACGCGCCCGAGACGCTGCACGGGTCCGAGGCGCTGCACGGCTCGGAAACGCGGCGTTCGGAAACCCCGCGACGTCCGGAAACATCGCGGGCGTAGCGTGGCGGCCGTGAACGATCGCGTGCGGGTGGACCTGGCCGCACACCGCCGCGCCCGGCCCCGCACCGGCGCGCACGACGAGCTGGTCGAGCAGACTCCGGTCGGGGACGTGCTGGTGCGCGAGCTGATGCGGGTGCAGCTCGGGCTGGCGCTGCGGCTGGCCGGGGTGGTCGCGGTGGCGCTCGGCGGCCTGCCGCTGCTGTTCACCCTCTGGCCCGCGGGCACCCGCGTCGACGTCGGCGGCATTCCCCTGCCCTGGCTGCTGCTCGGCGTGCTGTCGTTCCCGTTCCTGGCCGCCGCGGGCCTGGTCTACACCCGCCTCGCCGAACGCAACGAGGCCGACTTCGCCGCCCTCGTCGGCCGCCCCACCGACCCCCACCGCAAACCCTGACCCCTCCGCCGCCCCACGCGCCGCGAAGATCGCCGTTTCCGGTCGGGAAGGCGGCGGCCGAGCCGTGCAGGGCGTGCGCGCTGCGCAGCACCGCGTACGCGATGCCGGAGGCGACGGAGCCG
>NZ_JBFAOU010000370.1:0-3293 GCF_040675365.1 Catellatospora sp. NPDC049609
CTGGCAAGTGGGCGTATCTTGGGCCCGCATTCGCCCATCTGCCAGGCAAGTCGGACGATCATGGCGGGCCGCGGCGACCGCGGGGTGGGTACGCCGATGGCGAACGGGTGTGCGGATGCGGGCGTGGTCGGTGATGCTTGCGGCCATGCGACTCCTGGTTCTCGGCGGCACGGTCTTCCTCGGGCGCGCGGTGGCCGCCCACGCCCTGGCCGCGGGCCACGACGTCACCTGCGTCGCCCGCGGCGTCTCCGGCGACGTGCCCGCCGGGGCCCGGCTGCTCACCGCCGACCGCGACGCCCCCGACGGGCTGGCCGCGCTCGACGGCCCGTACGACGCCGTGATCGACGTCGCCCGGCGGCCCAGCCACGTCCGGCACGCCGTGTCGGCGCTGCGCGACCGCGTCGCGCACTGGGTGTACGTGTCCAGCTGCTCCGTCTACGCCGACCAGGCCACCCCCGGCCAGCGGGCGGCCACGGCGCCGCTGCTGGACCCGCTGCCGCTGGAGACCGACGACGCGACCGGCCCGAACTACGGCCCGGCCAAGGTCGCCTGCGAGCGGGCGCTGCTCGACGCGGTCGGGCCGGACCGGGTGATGCTGTGCCGGGCCGGGCTGATCGTCGGGCCGGACGACACGACCAACCGCTTCGACTACTGGGTGTCCCGGCTCGCCGACGGCGGCGAGATCCTCGCCCCCGGCGCCCCGGACGAGGCGGTGCAGTGGATCGACGTACGCGATCTCGCGGCCTGGCTGGTGAGCGCCGCCGAGCGGCGGCTCGCCGGGGCGTACGACGGCATCGGCGCGCCGGTCACCCGCGCCGAGTTCTACGCGCAGGTCGCCGACGGTGTGTCGGTGAAGCCGCAGCTGACCTGGGTCGACCAGGACTTCCTCGCCGCCGAGGGGGTCGCGCCGTGGATGGGCGAGCGGTCGCTGCCGATGTGGCTGCCGCTGCCGGAGTACGCGGGTTTCCTGTCCCGCGACGTCTCCGACGCGCTCGCCGCCGGTCTGGCCCCGCGCCCGCTGGCCGACACCGCCCGCGACACCCTGGCCTGGCTGCCCACCGCACCCGCCCGCAAACCCTGGGCCGGCATCACCCGCGACGATGAGGCCGCCCTGCTCGCCCACTGGCGCGACGTCCACGGCGGCTCCTGACCCCGCGCGCCAGGGATCAGCGGGAGCGCGCCTCGCGTTCGGCCTTGGTGCGCTGCCAGGCGTCGAAGGGGTCGTGCGACTGGGCGATCGAGACCTTGCCGACCGGCACGGTCCAGGCGTGCTGCGGGTCCTCGAACAGGTCGTACAGCTCCACCTGGGGGAAGCCCGCGGCGGCGGCCTCGTGGCGGTCGACGGCGTAGATGATGCGCCCGATGTCGGCCCACAGCGCCGCGGTCAGGCACATCGGGCAGGGCTCGCACGACGACACGAGCACCGCCCCCGGCAGCCGGAAGTGCAGCGCCTGGCGGCAGGCCGCGCGGATGGCGACGATCTCGGAGTGGGCGGTCGGGTCCAGGTCACGGATGACCCGGTTCACGCCGCGGCCGATGACCTCGCCGCCCTTGACGATGATCGAGGCGAACGGGCCACCGCCCCCCGTCTCGACGTTCGAGACGGCGAACTTCACCGCGAGGGCCAGCCAGCGTTCGGCTTCCTCACCCGGCATGTCCACGCTGGTTATGGGCTCCGTCGCCACGGGTCCAGCGTAAGCCGCGCGGGCGATCGGGGCGGGCGCTCTGGCCGACATCCGCTCGCCATTCGGCAGAAAAGAGGGCAAGTGCTGGCAAAACGCGGCGAGACCGTGATTCTCCCCTCAGCGGCGGAGAGGGCGCATGCCACGGTCAAGTGCTTACCCTGAAACTTAACTTTGGTAAAAGAAGCTCCCGAAAAAGCGAGGGAAGTCGTGGCGGATGTGAACCTGGAAACCCCGGGTGGACACCTCTCCCTGGAAGTGCAGCCGGCCGTCGAGGGCCCGTCCGGGCTCGACATCGGCAAGGTGCTGAAGGAAACCGGATTCGTCACGTACGACCCGGGCTTCGTCAACACGGCGGCATGTACCTCGGCGATCACGTACATCGACGGTGACGAGGGCATCCTCCGTTACCGCGGGTACCCCATCGAGCAGCTGGCCGAGCACTCCACCTTCCTGGAGGTCTCCTACCTGCTCATGTACGGCGAGCTGCCCACCGCCGCGCAGCTGAGCGAGTTCACCCAGCGGGTGCGCATGCACACCCTGCTGCACGAGGACATGAAGCGGTTCTTCGAGGGCTTCCCGCGCGACGCGCACCCGATGGCCGTGCTGTCGGCCGCGGTGAGCGCCCTGGGCACCTTCTACCAGGACAGCCAGGACCCGTTCGACAACGAGCAGGTCGAGATCTCCACCGTGCGCATGCTCGCCAAGCTGCCGACCATCGCGTCGTACGCGTACAAGAAGTCCATCGGCCAGCCGATGCTCTACCCGGACAACAACCTCGGGTACGTCGAGAACTTCCTGCGCATGACGTTCGGCGTGCCGGCCACCGACTACGAGGTGGACCCGGTCTTCGCCAAGGCGCTGGACCTGCTGCTCATCCTGCACGCCGACCACGAGCAGAACTGCTCCACCTCGACCGTGCGCCTGGTCGGCTCGGCCCAGGCCAGCCTGTTCGCCTCGGTCTCCTCCGGCGTGAACGCGCTGTCCGGCCCGCTGCACGGCGGCGCCAACGAGGCCGTGCTGGCGATGCTGGAGCGCATCCGCGCCGAGGGCGGCGACGTGCAGGCGTTCGTACGCAAGGTCAAGGACCGCGAGGACGGCGTACGCCTGATGGGCTTCGGCCACCGGGTGTACAAGAACTACGACCCGCGCGCCGCGATCGTCAAGAACATGGCGCAGGACGTGCTCGGCCGCATGGCCAAGCCGGACCCGCTGCTCGACCTCGCCATGCAGCTCGAGGAGATCGCGCTGGCCGACGACTTCTTCGTCTCCCGCAAGCTCTACCCGAACGTGGACTTCTACACCGGCCTGATCTACAAGGCCATGGGCTTCCCGACGAAGATGTTCACGGTGCTGTTCGCGCTGGGCCGCCTGCCCGGCTGGATCGCCCAGTGGCGCGAGATGATGAGCGACCCGGCCACCAAGATCGGCCGCCCGCGCCAGGTCTACACCGGCGCTCCCGAGCGCGACTTCGTCCCCGTCGCCCAGCGCTGACCCGCAGACACAGCTCACCCACACCGGAAGGGGGGGGCCCCCCCCCGGGGGGGCCGGGCCCCCCCCCCCCCCCCCCCCCCCCCCCCCCCCCCCCCCCCCGCCGCGGCAGTAGAGGTT
>NZ_JBFAOU010000371.1:0-3263 GCF_040675365.1 Catellatospora sp. NPDC049609
ATCCCGTCCAAGACCCGAGGTCAGTTGGGAAGAGGGTCAGACCGGACCGGGAGGACTCCCACACATCATCCTCACTGTTGGGAAGGGCACCTTCTTATCCACATAGGGTGAAGAAGGTGCCCTTCCTTTCAGGCGGCCCAGGGCATGGGGAGGGGGGCGGGGAAGGAGCTGGTCACGTCGACGGGGATGCCGGACTGCTGGGAGTGCGCGGCGGCGTTGAGGATGTCGACGATGTGCGCGGCGTGCTCGGCCGAGCAGCGGTGCGGGCGGCCCTCGCGGATCGCGCAGACGAACTCCCAGATGCCGCGGCCCCAGGGGATGCCGGGGTACGGCTCGCCGAGCAGCGCGACCGGCTCCGGCGGCAGGCCGGCGCGGATCTCGGAGTCGAAGTGGGTCCAGTCGGCGATGTGGACGGAGCCGCGCTCGCCGTGCAGCTCGATGCCGGACTGGCGGGTGCCCGCGCCGACGTAGAAGTTCGCGGTCAGGCGCACCGTCGCGCCGCCCGCCAGCTCCAGCACCACGACCGAGAAGTCCGGTGCCTGCGGGGAGAACATCTCGCCGGCCAGCGTCACCCGGTCCGGCTTGAGGATCGTGCCGTACGCCCACACCCGCCGCGCCGGGCCGAGCATCGCGGTCAGCGCGGTCAGCGAGTAGACGCCTACGTCGAACAGCGGGCCCGCCCGGTACGGCCCCTGCGGCGCCGGATGCCAGGACTCGATCCGGTCGTGGTTGACCTCGGCGTACACCAGCTTGATCGGCCCGACGGCGTCGTCGCGGACCAGCTTCCACGCGGTCTGGATGGCCTCGCCGAGGTACGTGAACGGCGCGCAGCCCAGCCGCAGCCCCCGCGAGGCGGCCAGCTCGACGAGCCCACGCGCCTCCTCCGACGTCGGTGCGAGCGGCTTCTCGCTGAACACGTGCTTGCCCGCGTGCAGCGCGGCGGTGGTGACCGGCACGTGCGCGGCCAGCGGCGTCAGGTTCACCACCACGTCGACACGGTCGTCGGCGAGCAGCTCGTCGAGGCTGCCGTGGATCGGCAGGTCGTGCGCGGCGCCGAACGCGGCGGCGGCCGCGGCGTCGGTGTCGTACCCGCCCACGACCTCCACGTCGGGGTAGGTGCGCAGGTCGGTGAGGTAGCCGGCGGCGATGTTGCCGGTGCCGACGATGGCGAGCCTGGTCACGGTGCCTCGATTCCCCCGTCGGGCCGGCGCACCCGCGCCGACCATCGCTCGTGCAGGTGGGTGACCGGCGGGTACTTCGCCGCCGCCGCCTCGTCGACCTCGATGCCCCAGCCCGGGGCGTCGTTCGGGTAGAGGTAGCCGTGGCGCGGGTCGAGCGTGCCGGGGAAGACCTCGCGCACCGGGTCCGGCCACAGGTGGCCCTCCTGGATGGCGAAGGCCGGGCTGCTCACATCCAGCGCCACGTTGCAGGCGGCGCCGATCGGCGACACGTCCGCGGGCGCGTGCCACGCCGTGCCGACGCCGGTCAGCTCGCACAGCGCCACCAGCTTGCGGGCCGGGGTCAGCCCGCCGACCGCGGAGATGTGCAGCCGCAGCAGGTCCACGCCGCCGCCGGCGACCAGCCGGGCCGCGTCGGCGACCGAGGCGACCTGCTCCCCCACCGCGATCGGCATCGGCGCGGCCGCGCGCAGCTCCGGCAGCCGGTCGTACAGCTCCAGCGGGATCGGGTCCTCCAGGAAGAACAGCCGGTACGGCTCCAGCGCGCGGGCCAGGGCGACGGCCTGCTTGACGGTGAGCCGGTGGTGCACGTCGTGCATCAGGTTCGGGGTCTCCCCCAGCACCTCGCGCGCCAGGGCGAACAGCTTCGGGGTGTCGCGCAGGTACTGCTGCACGTCCCAGCCGTCGGGGTAGGGCGCGTCGGGGTAGCCGCCGGGGGTGCCGGGCGCGCCGTAGGTGCCCAGGCCGGGGCCGCCGGCCTGCAGGCGCACGTGCCGGTAGCCGGACTCCAGGATCTGCTGGGCGTGCTCGACGGCCTGCTCGATCGTCGCGCCGGAGGCGTGCAGGTAGGTGTCGGCGGCGGCGCGGACCCGGCCGCCGAGCAGCTCGTACACCGGCATCCCGGCGCGCTTGCCCGCGATGTCCCACAGCGCCTGGTCCACGCCGGACAGCGCGCTGTTGAGCACCGGGCCGCCGCGCCAGTACGACGACAGGTGCACCATCCGGGTGATGTCCTCGATGTCGGCCGGATGCCGGCCGATCAGCATCGGGCCGACGTGCTGGTCGACGGCTGCCACGACGGCGTGGAAGCGCTGCGTGAACGTGGCGCAGCCGAAGCCGTGCAGCCCCGGCTCGCTGGTGTCGACGCGCACCACGACCAGCGGCAGGCCCTCCGGGGCGGTGACGATCGCGCGCACGCCGGTGATGCGCAGCCCGTCCCGCGCGGGCCAGGGCGCCTGCGTCTCCGGCAGCACGGCCGGAGCTCGCTCCTCTGACATGACTGTCCTTCGTCCGTTCGGTGACCGGAGCGGGAGCGGCCGCTGTTCCGGCAGGATCATCGCGACCCTACCCGGACCGGCGGCAACCGCAAGATCGGGCAGTGGGAGGACCCGTCCCGCCGGACGGCAGGTCATGATCTGGGGTGACCCGACCTGCCGGCAGCCTGAGCGACGGAGGACGACACCCGATGAGACCGGTGCCCCTGCCTGCGGCGGACTGCTGGCTGCACCCTGACGTCGAGGTCCGCGCGTCGGCTATCGCGGGACGCGGGCTGTTCGCGACGGCGCCCCTGGCGGCCGGGACCGTGGTGTCCCGGCTGGGCGGGCGGCTGGTCGACGGCGCCGCGCTGCGCGAGCTGTTCGCGCGGGCCGCCCGCGAGCGGCGCTACGTGGACACCGTCTCGGTCGGCGAGGACCTGCACCTGGTGCTGCCGCCGCGCCGACCCAACGGGTACGGCAACCACAGCTGCGACCCGAACCTGTGGTGGCTCGACGCGTACACGCTGGCCGCCCGGCGGGACATCGCGCCCGGCGAGGAGGTCACCAACGACTACGCGGCCTGCACCGCCGTCGCGGACTTCGCCATGGCCTGCTCCTGCGGCTCCGCGCTGTGCCGCGGCACGGTCACCGGCGCGGACTGGCGGCTGCCCGAGCTGCGCGAGCGCTACGGCGAGCACTGGATCCCGCTGCTGCGCGACCGCATCCAGGCCGCCTGAGCAGGGCCGGGGCACCCGGTACGCCGACCACGCCGGGGTACCGGGTGACCAGCTCGATCTCGGCCCGGGGCCGGCCGAGCAGCATCATCAGC
>NZ_JBFAOU010000372.1:0-3231 GCF_040675365.1 Catellatospora sp. NPDC049609
TCCGTCACATCGAAACGCGCCACCACCGAGTTCTACCAGCCGTCACCAGCCCACCAACAAGCCCACCGAGATCCGAACCCCGAACAGCTCCTAGTGCGCTGAGTCCGTGGTTTGCTGTGAATTCCGGTACGGGTTGTGGCCGGCCGAAGCTCGCGTTGTTGGACTTGGCCGAGGTCGGGCGCGAGGCGCTGGAAGCGTTGACCCGCGCGCACCACGGCGCAGGCATTCGGGATGCAGGTGCGGGTCCGTGCTGGACTGCGCAGGGCGGGTCCAACCGTGAGGTCTCGGGGCTGCTCGGGGTGTCGCTGCCGAGGGTCGGGACGTGGCGGGCGGCTTGTCATCACCGGCTCGACGCGTTGTCCGACGAGATCCGCCGCGATCTCGCACGTTCAATGACGCGGACGTCGAACGGATCGTCGTGGCGACCCTGGAATCCGAGCCCCCCAACGACCACGGTCGAGTCGCTTGATGGCCTCCGGGACGGGCTGTCGCAGCTGACGGTGTCCCGGGTCTGGCGCACATGTGGTTGACGCCTAGCTTTCCGCCCACATCGCGGATCGTGCGACCGGAGCGAGGACGAGCGCCCTGACGCCGGAACTCCTCCGGTGCACGCTCTGCCGACCAACGCGCTTTCCCCTCGGCATAATGCCACTGAACTTCCACCCTGGGACCGGACACCAGGGTTCTCACGCTGCGAGGGCGTGGTCGTGACGATACCCGAGGCGGACCTCGGCCGGCGTGCGGTAGCCGAGGGTCGAATGTAGGCGGTTGGTGTTGTAGTAGGCCAGGTGAAGACGGCCGTGCGGGCGGCGTCGCGGGTGGGCCACACGCTCGCGCCGATCTCGGTCTTGAGTGTGGCGAAGAAACTTTCCGCGGCGGCGTTGTCGAAACAAGATCCAGTACGGCCCATCGAGGCCCGCACCCGGTGCCGGTCGAGGCGGGCGCGGAAGCGCGTGGAGGTGTACTGAGATCCCTTGTCCGAGTGGAAGATCGCGTTGTTGGAGGTCAGGCCGCGGCGGGCGGCCAGGTCGATCGCGTCGCAGACCAGGTCGGCGCGCATGTGCTCGGCCATGGCGTGCCCGACGACCTCGCGGGTGTCCAGGTCGATCACGGTGGCCAGGTAGAGCCAGCCCTGCTCGGTGGGCAGGTAGGTGATGTCGCCGACGAACCTGTCCCCGGGCCGCCGGGCGGGTGAAGTCCCGTCCGAGCAAGTCCGGCGCTGGTGGCGTGGCCACGTCCTGGCGCGTCAGCGACCGGCGCCGCCGACGCGTCCAGCCAACGATCCGGTGCTGACGCATGATCCGCTCGACCTTCTTGCGGTTGATCCGCCGACCCCGCCGGCGCAGCTCGACCGTGACGCGCGGCGACCCGTACGCCCGCTGGTGCTCGGCGTGGATGGCTGCGATCTCCGCCGTCAGGGCGGCGCGGCCTGTTCGCACTGCTGGCGGGCGTCGGCGGCGTCGAGCCATTCGTGGAAGCCCTGCCTGCGCACCTTCAGGACCCGGCACAGCCGCGTGACGCCGTACTCGGCGCGGTGGGCGGAGATGAAGCGGTAGCGGCTGGTCATTGCCCTATCTCCCGAGCAAAATACTGGGCTGTCTTGCGGAGAATGTCCTTCTCGTCTCCAGTTCCCGCACCCGAGCGCGCAGCTTGCGCAGCTCTTCACGCTCGGTGAGCGTCAACTCACGCTCGGCGGCCCGACCGCCGGCCTCGGCGCGCTCGGCGGCGCGGACCCATCCGCGCAGGGTTTCATGGTTGACGCCCAGGTCACGGCTATATGCCGGAGCGGTGAGTCCGACGAGCGGAGCAATGCCACCGCGTCCTTGCGGAACTGTTCGGTGTACTGCGAAGGGCGTGCCACCAGGACATCCTTCCTCCTGGCTCTCCTGCCAGGGATCAGGGTGTCCGGTCCGAAGGTGGAAGCTCACACGTCAGTCGGTGCGCGGTCTCAGGGGGATTGCTGCACGTTTGTACGTCACAACTTGACACCCATGCGCACCAGTCGGCCTCCTACCGGGCGGCCAGAGCCAGTGCGGGGCCTGTTCCCACACCCAGGATGAGCGGAGAAGCGACTCAATGGCCGGGTCGAGTGACCCTTCCAGTTCACTTTCGCGCGGATCTTCTTCTGCCATCCAGTGCCTCCTTCTATCAATAGCGTTACGGGTGACCCACCTCGATCAGTTCGCCAAATCCGGAGAGCAACGCTAGATCAACACGGCTATCGGTGTGCTCGTACGTGATCGCCAGGGTCAGCAGCACCACCGCCCACCGTTGCTGGAGTATTTTCAATGCTGTGCGCGTAGCTCGTCGGCTGGCAGCAGACCGCAAAGCTGGGCGGCAGGCGGCTGCAGCTGGCTCCGACAGCAATCTCTCGTAGCGCTCCTGATGACTGACGCGGCCCGCCGCAGCTCAGTCTGACTCGCGCCGCGGTCGTGCGGTTGGGCGGCAATCTCGCTCGTGCTGCTGGGTGGCAATTTGTTGGCTCCCGTCTTCATGTGGACGAGTACGCGCGGTTTGGCCTGTCGAAGAGCACGTGGGAAGGCGCGAAGAACGCGCTTGACGGCGCGTCGCACCTGTCGGGCCTGGGGGAGTGGTACGCCTAGACCGGTCACAATCGGAAGCTGACAGTCCTGGCAATGTGATGGCTTGGGACATGGTTGACGGCTTCTGGTGGGGCTGGCTGACGTGGCGTTTTGTTCCATCCGCCGCGGAGGGGGAGTCGGTGATGTGTACAAAGTCGCGGCCGCGGTTTGATCGAGAGTTCATCGTCGCCGTGCAGAATGCGGAGGTGGATTACTCGATAACGACGGTGGCCAGCTTGCCGGCGTGGCGCGGTCTGATCTTCATGCGCTGTCCAGCGGTGACCATCTTTCCGTCGTAGTGGGCGCGTCGTTGGCCGCGTCGCGATCCGGCAGGCGGCGGTGGGCGCTGGGAGACGGCTGGCGGCGATCATGGCGCCCTGGAGGCCGGTGAGTTTGTCGGCTGGCAGTGGGCAGGGCAAGGTGGCGAGCAGCGCCACCGTGGTCTGTCAGGTACACGAGGTGCCCGTCGAGGCGCAGCGTAACCTCTCGACCGGCGAACGCGAACCCGAGCTGGTGATTGATCTCCCCGATGCCAAGGCTGCCTTCCTTGTTGACACTGAGGTCATTTCATCCTGATAGATGTGGATGTCTCAGGTTGATCAACTGGGCGTGGGGATGCGGGCCGTGAAGTGAAGCTCCCGATAGGACT
>NZ_JBFAOU010000373.1:0-3208 GCF_040675365.1 Catellatospora sp. NPDC049609
TGGGGATATGCCCGTATGGGGCGTGTCATCCCCACACTTCGCGCAAGATCGTCGCGATCTTGCACCTCGGCGGTGTCCGGTTCGCCGACGGGGTGTGATGTGGCCGGGGGTGGTGGTGGCGGTGGCGGGCGGCATCGCTGCGCGTGGCAGACTCGTCGGCGTGAGCAGCGAGGGACAGCACGTCAGTTTCCGGCCCCAGCGCACCCGGCGGGTGTGCATCGCCGCCGCGGCGGCGGTGCTGGTGCTCTTCACGGTGATCGGCACGGCCCTGACGGTGGGCGAGGGCGTGTTCCGCAAGGGCGACCAGTTCGCCATGATCGGGCTCGGCGTGGTGTTCGCGCTGGGCATCATGACGGTGGCGCGGCCCCGCGTGGACGCCTACCCCGAGGGCATCCGGGTCCGCAACATCATCGGCGGGTACGAGCTGCCGTGGGGTGCTGTGCGCGCGATCACCTTCGAGCGCAACCAGCCGTGGCTGAGCCTGGAGCTGGAGAACGACGACACCGTGTCGGTGCTCGCCGTGCAGGCCGTCGACCGGGCGTACGCGCTGGCCGCGGTGCAGTCGCTGCGCGCGCTGCACGGCGCGGCGCGGGCCGCGGAGCCGGTGGCGGCGGGCTGAGGGCATACCCTCCCGCCCCGGTCGGCGACAACCAGGGGTTGTGGTAATCTTTCGGAGTCGACCTTTTCGGCACCCGTGATCATGCCCTGAGCGTGACCGGGTCGCCGAAGGCAAGCGGAGCGCCTGCTCCCACCCGTTCGCCTTGGAGCGTTTCGGGTCCGGTCACCTGATGAAGGACGTCCCCGTTCTCCATCGGGTCGTGCACTTGGCGTGCACCCAGACCGGTCGAGCGGGCCCAGGCTGTCGCCTGGGCCTTCTGCTTTGGTCTGACGCCAAGCGCGTCGCCGGCACTGAGCGGGCGGCGTGGAACACGATTTGAGGAGGCCACATCAGCGTCGAGCCACGCATCAACGATCAGATCAGGGCACGAGAGGTCCGACTGGTCGGCCCCGAGGGCGAGCAGGTGGGCATCGTCCCGCTGGAGCGCGCCCTGCAGCTGGCCGCGGATGTCGATCTGGATCTGGTCGAGGTTGCGCCCATGGCACGCCCGCCGGTCTGCAAGCTCATGGACTTCGGCAAGTTCAAGTACGAGAGCGCGCTCAAGGCCCGGGAAGCCCGGCGGAACCAGCAGCAGACGGTCATCAAGGAGATGAAGCTCCGTCCGAAGATCGACTCGCACGACTACGAGACCAAGAAGGGTCACGTCGTGCGGTTCCTCAAGGCCGGAGACAAGGTCAAGGTGACCATCATGTTCCGCGGTCGCGAGCAGAGCCGCCCGGAGCTGGGCTTCCGCCTCCTGCGCAAGCTGGAGGAAGAGGTCGCCGAGGTCGGTTTCGTCGAGTCGTCGGCGAAGCAGGACGGTCGAAACATGATCATGGTGCTTGCGCCACACCGCAGCACGAAGGCCCTCGCCGGCCGCAAGGGCGACGAAGGCACCGGTGCGGAGGCCGAGGAGGCCGTGGCCGAGCCCTCGGCACAGGCCTGACGACGCTCGATTTGGGCACCTGCCGCGCAGCCCCCGCTGTGCGGCGAGATTCTGTGACAGGGGAGTACTTTCAGTGCCGAAGATGAAGAAGCACAGCGGCATGGGCAAGCGGGTCAAGGTGACCGGCTCCGGCAAGATCGTGCGCCAGCAGACCGGTCTGCGCCACCGCCTGGAGGTCAAGTCCTCCAAGGAGACCCGCAGCCTGAGCGGCACGGTCCCGGTGGCCAAGGCCGACGAGAAGCGCATCAAGAAGATGCTCGGCCGCTGACGCGCGCCTCTTAGACGGAAACCTTTAAGGAGAAGCTGATATGGCACGCGTCAAGCGGGCGGTCAACGCCCAGAAGAAGCGCCGTACCCTGCTCGAGGCCGCCAGCGGTTACCGCGGCCAGCGCTCCCGCCTGTACCGCAAGGCGAAGGAGCAGATCCTCCACTCGATGCAGTACGCCTACCGGGACCGCAAGGACCGCAAGGGCGACTTCCGGCAGCTGTGGATCACCCGCATCAACGCGGGCGCTCGTGCCAACGGCATGACGTACAACCGCCTCATCCAGGGCCTCAAGCTCGCGGGTGTCGAGGTCGACCGCAAGATCCTGGCCGACCTGGCCGTCAACGACGAGGCGGCGTTCGCCGGCATCGTCGCGGTGGCCAAGAAGGCCGTCGCCGAGGCTCAGGCCGCCTGAGCCCGTCGGTGACGCAGCACTTCCAGCGACCCGGGGACCCGCTGTTCACGCAGCGGACTCCCCGGGTCGTTGCCGCTGCCAAGCTGCACCGCCGCCGCGACCGGGAGAAGGCCGGGCGCTTCCTGGCCGAGGGCCCGCAGGCGGTCCGCGAGGCGCTGGCCGCCGACGCGGCACGTGAGATCTTCGTGACCGAGGACGGCCGCCGCCGCCACCGCGACCTGCTGCACGGCACCGGCGGCGCGCACTTCTCGGTCGTCACCGACGAGGCGATGGCGGTGCTCGCCGACACGGTCACCCCGCAGGGCGTCATCGCCGTCTGCGACCTGCTCGACGTGCCGCTGGAGGCCGCCCTGTCGCGCGCCCCGAAGCTGGTGGCGGTGGCCGTGGAGATCCGCGACCCGGGCAACGCCGGGACCATCCTGCGCACCGCCGACGCCGCGGGCGCCGCCGCGGTGATCTTCGCCGGGGACGCGGTCGACCCGTACAACCCCAAGTGCGTACGCGCCTCGGCCGGCAGCCTGTTCCACGTCGACGTGGTACGCGCCCCCGACGCGGCCGGCACGCTCGCCGCGCTGCGCGGGGCGGGACTGCGTACGCTCGCCACGTCCGGCTACGGCGCGACCGACCTGGACGACCTCGCCGACGACGGCTCGCTGGCCCGGCCCACCGCCTGGCTGTTCGGCTCGGAGGCGCACGGCCTGCCCGACGAGCTGCGCGAGGCCGCCGACGCCGCGGTCCGGGTCCCCATCCACGGCCGCGCCGAGTCGCTCAACCTCGCCGCAGCCGCCGCGGTCTGCCTCTACGCCTCCGCTCGCGCCCAGCGCACCTGACCCGCACCGGACGCCGACCCGCACGCGACACGGCCGGCCCGCACCCGGCGCCGCCCGCGCCGAGCGGCGTGCCGCTGCGCCGCGTGCCGCCGCGCCGCGCATAGACGTTGGCCTATCTGGATGACTTCGATCACGAAAAAGTCATCCAGATAGG
>NZ_JBFAOU010000374.1:0-3185 GCF_040675365.1 Catellatospora sp. NPDC049609
CCGCGTGCGCGCCGTCCAGGTCGATCAGCCGGACGCCCGGCTCGTCGCGCAGCCAGCCCGCGTCGCCGTCGACGGTCAGCGCGTACCGGGGCACCCGCCGCCCGGGGCCGGCCCGCACAGGACGGATCCCACGATGACCGAGCCGATGCGGGGCGCCGAGCGCGCCCAGATGATGCAGGGCGCCGACCGCGCCCCGGTGCTGGGTGACGCCGACTTCCCCGGATACAACATGGGCACGGCGGCGCAGGCCATCGGCGTGAGCCCGGCGTTCCTGCGCGCGGTGGAGTCGGCGGGCCTGTTCCGGTCGCACCGCTCCGGCGGCGGGCACCGCCGCTACAGCCGGGACGACCTGGAGCGGGCCGACCGCGCGCGCCATCTGGTCGACGACGGCACCCGGCTGGACGCCGCCGTGCGCATCGTGGACCTGGAGTACCAGCTGGCCGCGGCCAACGCGATGATCGAGATCCTGCGCCGCCGCCTGGGCGACCCGCCCACCGGCGGCTGACCCGCCCGGACGGTCAGGCGGGCCACCACGGCCACCCCGGTCCGGCCGCCGTCGACGTCCAGCGTGCGGGGAGGGCTGCTGCTCAACCAGACCGCGCAGTCGATCGAGCCGCTGTCCGCAGCGCTCGACGCGGCACTGGCCGTGCTGCGCGACCGCGGCGTCGCGAATCCCGCGAGCCGCACGGCTCGCGGGATTCGCGACGCCCGCCGGGGTGGTCCCGGGGCGGGAGTTATGTACCATCGGAGAGCGCTCTCCGATCGACGAAGCCCGGAGCGCGTGCGCGCACCGCTCGTCACCAAGGATGCCGCCGCGTCCGGGAAAGGACCGTCCCGTGAACTCCCGCCCGCCATACCTCGACCCCACGCTGCCCACCGAGCAGCGGGTGGCCGACCTCATCGGACGGATGACGCTACCGGAAAAGGTCGGGCAGATGCTCCAGCTCGACGCCCGCGACGGCGTCCGCCGACTGGTCGAGGACATGCACGTCGGCTCGATCCTGCACACCTCCCCGGAGCGCGTGCTCGAAGCCGCCGCGCTGGCCGAAGGCACCCGGCTGCGCATCCCGCTGCTCATCGCCGAGGACTGCATCCACGGCCACTCCTTCTGGGTCGGCGCGACGATCTTCCCGACCCAGCTCGGCATGGCCGCGACCTGGGACCCCGCTCTGATCGAGCGGGCCGCCCGGGCCACCGCCGTCGAGGTCGCCGCCACCGGCATCCACTGGACCTTCTCCCCGGTCCTGTGCATCACCCGCGACCTGCGCTGGGGCCGAGTCAGCGAGACCTTCGGCGAGGACCCGTTCCTCATCGGCGAGTTCGCCTCGGCGATGGTGCGCGGCTACCAGGGCGACGGCCTGAACGACCCGACCGCGATCCTGGCCTGCGCCAAGCACTTCGCCGGCTACTCCGAGACCCAGGGCGGCCGCGACGCCAGCGAGGCCGACATCTCCCGGCGCAAGCTACGCTCGTGGTTCCTGCCGCCGTTCGAGCGGGTCGCCCGCGAGGGCTGCCGCACCTTCATGCTCGGCTACCAGTCCATGGACGGCGTGCCGATCACGGTCAACGACTGGCTGCTCAACGACGTGCTGCGCGGGGAGTGGGACTACCGCGGCACGCTGGTGACCGACTGGGACAACGTCGGGCGCATGGTGTGGGAGCAGCACATCTACGCCGACCACGCCCAGGCGTCGGCCGCCGCCGTGCGCGCCGGCAACGACATGGTGATGACCACGCCCGAGTTCTTCCAGGGTGCGCAGGACGCGATCACCAAGGGCCTGCTCGACGAGTCCGACCTGGACGCCGCGGTCGCCCGCATCCTGACGCTGAAGTTCGACCTCGGCCTGTTCGAGAACCCGCGCCGCCCCGACCCGGCCCGGCAGGCCGAGGTCATCGCCTGTGCCGCGCACACCGACCTCAACCTCGAGGTGGCCCGGCGCTCCCTGGTGCTGCTGCGCAACGACGGCACGCTGCCGCTGGCCGGCGGGCTCACGGCTGGGCCGGACGGGCGGGCCGCCGCGCCGGCGGACGGCCGGGCCCGCCGCATCGCCGTGGTCGGGCCGAACGCCGACGACCCGCACACCATGCTGGGCGACTGGGCGGGCGCCTCCGGGCAGGCCGACTGGCTGCCCGACGGCCACCCCCGCGAGATGATCACGACGGTGCTGGAAGGGCTGCGCGCGCAGGTCCCGGCGGGCTGGACCGTCACCCACGCCCGCGGCGCCGACATCCTCACCGCCGGGCCCGACCCGGAGGGCGACACCTTCCCCGACGGCCAGCCCCGCCCGCACGTGGTCATCCCCTGCGCACCCGACGAGCAGATGATCGCCGAGGCGGTGGCCGCCGCCCGCGACGCCGACCACGTCGTCGCGGTCGTCGGCGACCGCATCGAGCTGGTCGGCGAGGGCAAGTCCACCGCCACCCTGGAGCTGGTCGGCGCCCAGATCGCGCTGCTCGACGCGCTCGCCGCCACCGGCACCCCGATGACCGTGGTGCTGGTCAGCTCCAAGCCGCTGGTGCTGCCGCCGTCGGCGATGAACGCCGCCGCGATCGTGTACGCGGCCAACCCCGGCATGCGCGGCGGGCAGGCCGTCGCCGAGCTGCTGCTCGGCCTGATCGAACCGGCCGGGCGGCTGCCGGTCTCCTTCGCCCGGCACGCCGGGCAGCAGCCGACCTACTACAACCAGCTGCGCGGCCAGCACGGCACCCGCTACGCCGACCTGACGCAGACCCCGGCGTTCGCGTTCGGCCAGGGCCTGAGCTACACCACCATCGAGTACGCCGACCTGCGCGTGCTCACCCCGACGGTCACCACCGGCGACACCGTGCGCGCGCAGGTCACGCTGCGCAACACCGGCCCGCGCCCGGCCCTGGAGACCGTGCAGGTCTACGTCAGCGACACCGTCACCTCGGCGACCTGGGCCGACAAGGAGCTGAAGGCGTACACCCAGGTGGAGCTCGCGCCGGGGGAGACCCGCACGGTCGAGCTGACCCTGCCCGTCGCGGACTGCACCATCGTCGACGCCCGCGGCGTGCGGGTCGTCGAAGCGGGCGCGTTCGAGCTGCTCGTCGGCCGCTCCTCGCGCGAGGAGGACCTCCTGCGGGCGGGCTTCACCGTCGTCAGCTGACACCTGCCGGACGGCTCAGGGCCGCCGGGGGGGGGGTTTTTGACCACCCCAGATACG
>NZ_JBFAOU010000375.1:0-3177 GCF_040675365.1 Catellatospora sp. NPDC049609
CGTCGACCGGCGAGTTCGTCGCCGTCGGCGAGACGGTCGCGGGCGCGTACCAGATGCGGGTGCTCACCCCCGCGCCGGTGACCTTCGCGTTCGAGCACTACGCCGACGAGTCGGGCCAGAACCTGACCGGCACCAGCCGGATCTACCTGCGCGGCGATGTCACCCTCAACTTCTGCGTCGTCGGGGGCCTGCGGTTCGAGGTCTGCGGCGGCCGCCTGCCGGTGGGGCCGAAGGCGCAGGAGACCCCGTCGCCGTCCGCGTCCCCGTCGGCGCCGCCGCGCCGGACGGTGCCGACGGGCGACCGGCCGGCGGGCCGGCTGTAGTCACGCGCTGAGTACCGGTACGACCAGCACGGACGAAGGAGGGGGTGGCGCTCGCCGCCCCCTCCTTCGTCGCGCCAGGGGTCACCGGCGCGATGTCCGTGGCGGAGCCTCCGCCGTTCAGACGGACCTGCCCGCCGGCCGGTCCATGCTGGTCAGCCGCCGGGAAACCGGAACACATCGGCTGGCTCGATCCACTAGCCTGCCTGCCACGGGGCTTCCTCCAGCCCGGTCCATGCGATCACCCCTCTCACCGTGAGGACTCATGCGCGGAACTCCCCTGCGCCGGGTCGGGCTGATGCTGCTGGCGGTGGTCGTCACCACCTTGGGCATGACCACGCCCGCACGAGCCGCCGACACCGGCGTCATCACCGGAATGATCACCTACAACGGCAGCCCGGTCCCGAACGCCTCCGTCTACGCGACCGGCTACGACACCCTGCACGGCGGTGGCGCCGACACCGACGGCACCGGTCGCTACACCATCAGCGACCTGCCGCCCGGCCGCTACCACGTCGAGATCTCCGTCGCGGGGCACCCGAACCAGTACGCGCCCAGCACCACCAGCTGGACAGGTGCGCAGCTGTACGCGGTGACCGTGGGCGGGACGACCACCGCCGACGCCACGCTGATCCCGTACGGGACCGTCACCGGCCGCCTCGCGACCAGCACGGGGGCCGGGGCGGCGTACGCGTCCGTCTTCGTCGAGTCCATCTCCGACCCGGACGCCAGCGACTGGACCACCGCCGACGAGAACGGGACCTACACCTTGCCCGTGCCGGTCGGCGAGTACACGGTCCAGTTCCTGCACGGGACCTCCATCCAGTATGCCTACGGCAAGCGCGAGCGCTGGGAGGCCGAGACGTTCCCCGTCGCGCTCGAGCAGTTCGTCACCGTCGACGACACGCTGCCGCCGAAGGGATCGGCCGGCGGCACCGTGCTGACCGCCGCGGGCCAGCCCGCCGTGGGGGTGTCCGTCTACTTCGATCTCATCTCGGGTGGCGGCTTCGGCAGCGCGGCGACCGACTCGGCCGGCCGGTACCGGATCGACGACCTCGCACCGGGGCAGTACACGGTGTCGTTCCGGCTGTCGGGCGGCACCGCCGTCATGTACCACCCGCACGTCCTGAGCGCCGGCGATGCGCAGCCGGTGACCATCGCCGCCGACCAGGTGACCGAGGTGGACGAGACCCTCTTCGCCACCGGGGCCATCACCGGCCGACTCACCCGGACGAACGGCACGACGGGTGTCGCGAACGCCGTCGTCGCGGCGCATCTGCATCCCGACGACGGGATCTACGGCCGCACGGACCCCGACGGCTCCTACCGGATCCAGCCGGTCTTCGCCGGAAACTACCGGGTCAACTTCTCTGGATACGATACGGCCGAGTTCGACCAGTGGGCGACCGGCAAGCACAGCTACGCGACGGCGAACGCCTTCACGGTCGCGCCGAACGCCGTCGCCACGGTCAACGACAAGCTGCTGGGCACCGGCTCGGTCCGGGTCACCGCGAAGGACGCCGTCACGGGCGCGGCGGTCCCGGCCTTCAGCGCCCAGGTGCGCGGCCGGTACGGCGAGACCGTCAGCGGCGCCGTGACGCTCACCGACGTCCCCGCCGGTGTCCACCCGGTGCAGGTCCGCGCCCAGGGCTACCAGGCGAGCGAGGGCGTCGTGAGCGTCACGGTCACCCCGGGCCAGCAGTCCGCGGCGGCGGTCACCCTCAACCGCGCCGCGAGCGTCCAGGGCAAGGTCGTCAACGCCGCGGGTACGCCGGTCGCCGGCGTGTGCGTGGTGCCGATCCGCCTGGAACGTTACGAACTCCCGGAGGGCTGTCTGCACAGCTCCGACGCGAACGGCAACTACCGGGTGGAGATGCCGCACGGTGCCGGCAGCTACCGCCTGTTCGCCATCCCGGACCGCGCCGGCCCGTACGGCGCGCAGTGGGTCGGCCCGACCGGCGGCACCGGCGACCCGCGCCAGGCAGCCGTGATCACCGCAGCCGACGGCCAGTGGGTCACCGCGCCCACCGTCAAGCTCGACCGCCAGGGCACCGTCACCGGCATCGTGACGAGCGAGACGGGCCAGCCCGTCGCGCACGGGTCGGTCGGCGTCTACACCCACCCCAACCCGGGCTGTGGCTGCAGTTACCACGTCGTGGGCATCGACGGCAGCGGCCGCTACACCACGGACTTCCTCGGGCCGTACCAGTGGGCGCTGGTCTTCGCGGCCGACGGCCACGCCACCCAGTGGAGCGGCGGCGCCACCAACCGGTCCACGGCGCAGACGGTGAAGGTCACCTCGGACGCCGTGACGACCTACCACTACACGATGAAGGTCGGCAGCCTGATCCAGGGCACGGTCACGCTGCCCGACGGCTCGGGCGCGGACGACCGGTTCCACGTGTCCCACTCGGCGACCGGCGAGCTCGTCGCCTACGCCGACGCGGTGGACGGCGTGTACCAGCTGCGCGTGCTCACGCCGATGCCGGTGACTCTCCGGTTCGGGTACTCCGACGGCGAGGAGTACCACGACCTGCGCCTCACCAGCCGGCTGTACCTCCGTGGCGACACCACATTCCACTTCTGCATCAGCGAGGGCCCGCGGCTCGAGATCTGCGGCGCCCGCCTGCCGCGGGCGCCGCGGACGCAGGACACTCCGCTGCCGTCCCCGCCGTCGACCGGGCCGCCGCGCCGCCCGGCGCCGACGGGCGACCGGCCGGCGGACCGGCTGTAGGAACGCGGTGAGCGGAGGGGGGGGGGGCGGGGGGGGGCCCCCCCCCCCCCCCCCCCACACCCGACAGCTAAGGGAAGGACCCGCGCGGGCCCCCAGAAACGGGCGCATAGTAGGAAGGGCGGG
>NZ_JBFAOU010000376.1:0-3169 GCF_040675365.1 Catellatospora sp. NPDC049609
AGCAGAAACGCAAGGACCAGTCCAGTCGGCGGATCGCCGTAGAGCATGCCATCGCCGAGCTGAAGTGGTGGCGGGTCCTGCAGCATGGGCGTATCTTGGCCGCGCAAACGCCCATGTGCCTGGCAAGTCGGACGATCATGGGGGACTTCGCGCAGATCACGCCGGCCGACGGCGTTCGGCGCGCCGGCCATGGCAGTGGCGGTCAGCGGCGGCGGGTGCCGCGGGGTGGGCGTGCGGTGCGGGCGGGGCGGGACGGGCGGGCCGCCGCGCCGGTGGCGGCGTGGGTGGCCGGCCAGTGGGCGGGGCGGGACAGGGCGGCTGGCAGCAGGGTGCCGAGGTCGCCGCGCGCCGCGTCGAGCTGAGACTGGAGCAGGAACAGGCAGCCGGTCAGGTCGGCGCCCCGGATGTCGGCGCCGCGCAGGTCCGTGCCCAGCAGATCCGCCCCGGCCAGGTTCGCGCCGCGCAGGTCGGCGCCGATCAGGTACGCCCCGCGCAGGCCGGCCCGGCGCAGGTCGGCCTCGCGCAGGTCCGCGCCCATCAGGTCGGCGCCGGAGCGGTCGGGGCCGGGGCGGGCGCCGCGGCCGCGTACCAGTGCGCTGGTCTGGCGCAGCAGGTCGGCGGCCTCGCGGCGGCGGGCGTCGACGTCGAGCGCGGCGAGCTGCTGCGGGGTGCCGCCGGTCAGCTGCTCGGTCTGCGCCTGCACCCGGGCCAGGTCGGCGTCCAGGGCCGCGCCGGGCCGGGCCGAGCGCGCCTCGGCGAGGTAGTACAGCAGCTCGTGCAGGTGCCGCATGACGCTGAACGAGGCGAACATGTCCCGGGCCAGGGCGGGTTCGGCCCGCCAGTCGCGGCCGCCGAACGTCACCTGGGCGACCTGCTGCCCGGCGCCGAAGCAGTCGAACACGGTGCACCCGGCGAAGCCGCGCTCGCGCAGCGACGTGTGGATGCCGCAGCGGAAGTCCTCGCGCAGGTTGGGGCAGGCCTGCCCGGCCGGCTTGTCGATGGCGAAGTCGGTCGAGCGCGCGAACGCCGGTGCGACGCAGCACAGCGCGAAGCAGCGGGAGCAGTCGGCGTGCAGCCGCTCACGCCAGCCGGGCGGCTGCGGAGTCTGCTCGGACAACAGCGGGTCGACCCCCGTACACGAAAGATGACTGGTGCAGGTCGAGCCTATCGGCCCGGCCCGCTAGTCCCCCGCGGCACCGTCGATCCGCTCGCGGATGAGGTCGGCGTGGCCGTTGTGCCGGGCGTACTCCTCGATCATGTGCACGTAGACCCAGCGCAGCGACATGGTGTCGCCGGTGCGCTCGTGGACGAACTCCTCGTCCAGCGACGCCCCGGCGACCGCGGCCCGGCAGGCGTCCCACTCGGCGGTCAGCGTCGCGAACGCCGCCTGGGCGCCGGCCGGGTCGACCTCGAACGCGGCGCCGGGCCGGCCGTCGGGGTGGGCGTACAGCGCGGGGATCTGCTCGCCGCGCACGCGGCGGCGGAACCAGGTGCGCTCGACGTCGGCCAGGTGCCGGACCAGCCCGAGCAGGGTCAGGCCCGACGGCGGCGCGGACGCCTGCGCGAGCTGCTCGGCGGTGAGCCCGGCGCACTTGTGCAGCAGCGTGCCGCGGTGCCAGTCGAGCCAGCCCTCCAGCATGGTGCGCTCGTCGGCGACGAACGGTTCGCTGCGCCGGTCGGTCTGCGGTGCGGTCCACGTCATGCCGGTCATGATGCCCGCCGCGCCGGTCGCGTGCACATCGGGGCCCGGCGCGGGTACGCTGCCCGTCCTGTGATCGAGACCGAGCGGCTGGTGCTGCGCCCGTACCGGCCGATGCTGGCGGCGCGGATCGCCGACGGCGCGCCGCGTGACCCGCGCTGGGCCGACGACTTCCCCGGCGACGGCGAGCAGCTCGCGGCGCGGATGTTCCTGCAGGCGGGCGCTCCGGCGGGGCCGTGGGTGCCGTACACGGTCGAGCTGCGCGCCACCGGGCTGGTGGTGGGCGGGGCGGGTTTCCACGGCGCGCCGGACCGGCACGGCACGGTCGAGCTGGGGTACGGGCTGGTCGCGGCCGCGCGGGGGCACGGCTACGCCACGGAGGCGACCAACGCGCTGGTGGCGCTGGCCGCGAAGCTCGGCGCCCGCCTGGTCGTGGCGGAGCTGGCCCACGACAACCCGCCGAGCGCGAACGTGCTGCGCCGGGCCGGGTTCACGCAGGTGGAGCCGCTGCGCTGGACGCGGTCGCTGGTCTGAGCCAGCCCGCCGGCACGGTGTACTCCCAGCCCGGCTGCCACGTGAAGGGCGCCGCGCACCGCTCGCGCAGGTCCGCGCCGTCCAGCAGCACCGCCAGGGCATGCCGGTTGGCCGAGTGCGACACCAGCAGCACCCGCCGCCCGTCGTGCTCGGCGGCGAGCTGTTCGAGCAGGTCGGCGGTGCGGTCGACGACCTGCCGGTAGGACTCGCCGCCGGGGAACGGCACGTCGACGCGGTGCGGGCGTTCGGCGTCGAGCCGGGTCACCGGCATGCCGTTCAGCTCGCCGTAGTTGATCTCGCGGAGGCGGGGGTCGGTGCGCACCGGGATGCCGGTGCCGCCGAACGCGATGTCGGCGGTCTGCACGGCGCGGTGCAGGTCCGAGCAGAGCACCAGGTCGATGCCGTCGTCGCGGCGGCGTGCGCCCAGCTCGGCGGCGGTGCCCCGGCCCGCCTCGGACAGCTCGCCGGGCAGCCAGCCGGTGGCGAGGCCGGCCTCGTTGTCGCGGGTGATGGGCGTGGGTCTCGTACACCAGGGACAGCGTCATGCCCGGAGTCTGCCAGTGCCGGCGGCTGCCCGCTGGTTCGGTGAAACGTGCATCTCGCGGTGATTCGTCCGGACAATGGACGAGGAGGTGTTCAGCATGAAAGCGAAAGTCGGAGACACCATCGTCGTCGAGGGCACGCGCGTCGGGGACCACCGCAGGATCGGCGTGATCACCGCCGTGCCACACGAGGACGGCAGCCCGCCGTACACCGTGCGCTGGGAGGACGACCAGCACGAAGGCATCCTCTACCCCGGCCCCGACACCCACCTCAAAACCGACCGCTGACCGCCCGGAGCACCCGGGCGGCCGAAGATCGCGACGATCTTGCGCGAACAGCCACCCCGAACGCTCAGCGCTGGTGCTGGCGCTGCCGTTCCGCGCGTTCGCGCGC
>NZ_JBFAOU010000377.1:0-3133 GCF_040675365.1 Catellatospora sp. NPDC049609
CAGCTGTACGACTCCCCGTCCAGCGGTGCCGCCGACCACCTGGTGTACAGCGCGGCCATCCCGGTCACCCCGGGCGAGGACATCACCGTAGCGGCTCGGCCCCGAACCCCGCCGACCCCCCATAGACCTCAGGAATTCAACGCATCAAACGCAGCCGGATCACAATCCCGCAAAAACTGCGCACACCGCGCCGCCTCATCAGCCTCATTGATCTCCGCAGCAGCCACCGACAGCGCGTGCAGGCACCGCAGGAACCCCCGGTTGGCCTCGTGGGACCAGGGCACCGGGCCGTGGCCCTTCCACCCCGCCCGGCGGAGCTGGTCCAGGCCCCGGTGGTAGCCGGTGCGGGCGTACGCGTACGCGGTGACGGGCTGGCCGTTGGTGAGCGCCGCCTGTGCCAGGGCCGCCCAGGCGGCGCTGTAGGTGGGGTGGTCGGCGGCGACCTGGGTGGGGTCGTCGGCGGCGGCGAGCGCGGCGGCGGCCGGCTCGTCGGCGGGGAGCAGGGTGGCGGGTGGTTCGGGCATCAGGTTCCGCATTGCCTTATTCAACCTGGTGACGGGTGGGTTGCGCCCGCGGTGCACTGAGGAGTTCGTCACGGGCATACTCGGCTGATGTCTGCTTCCACCCCGTTGGAGATCGAGTCCGTGGAGGAGCTGGCCGAGCGGCTGGCGGAGAGGAGCCTGGCCGGGCTGACCGTGCAGGGGCTGACGATCGACCACGATCTGTCGCGGGTCAAGGTGCTGGACGCGGTGTTCATCGGGTGTACGTTCCCGAGCCTGTCGGCGGAGGCGGCGCTGGTGCGCCGGGGTGCGCACGTGGTGCCGGTGGCGGACTGGGTGCCGTACCCGACGCACCCGGCGCGGCTGTACACGTCGGCGGATCTGACCTCGGGGTTCGCCGACGGCGGCTTCGAGGGCATGTACGACACCCGGGTGTACCGGCATTTCGTGGCCGAGGGCGGGCCGAACGCGGGGGTGCGGGAGGCGCTGGCGCAGCGGTTGCACGATCACGGCATCGACAACGCGCTGCACGACGCGATGGCGGACGTCGTGCCGGCGCACCGGATCGGCATCATGGGCGGGCACGCCGAGCTGCGCGGCAGCGGGGCGTACCGGCTGGCGGCGGCGATCGGGCACGGCCTGGCCGGGGCGGGCCGCCTGATCGTGACGGGCGGCGGGCCGGGCGTGATGGAGGCCGCGAACCTGGGCTCGTACCTGGCGGCGCGGCCGGTGGAGGTGCTGGACGAGGCGATCGGCCGGCTGGCGGCGGCGCCGGACTTCCACGACCATGACCCGTTCACGCAGGCGGCGCTGCACGTGCTGGCGGAGTTCCCGGCGGCGGATCCGTGGGCGGGCGGCCTGTCGGTGCCGACGTGGCTGTACGGCCACGAGCCGGCGAACGTGTTCGCGGGCCAGATCGCGAAGTACTTCTCGAACGCGATCCGGGAGGACGTGATCCTGAGGCTGGCGCGCGGCGGGATCGTGTTCGCGCCGGGCCGGGCGGGCACGGTGCAGGAGGTCTTCCAGGCGGCCACGAAGTCGTACTACGCGACCGACGGCGACAGCGGCCCCTTCGTCTTCCTCGGCCGCCGCTTCTGGACCGAGGTCCTCCCCGTGACCGAGCTCCTGCGCACCCTGCTCGGCGGCGCCGACCTGGCCCACCTGGTCCACGTCACCGACGACGTCACCGAAGCCCTCGCCATCCTCTGCCCCCACTGACGAAAGGAAGGGCACCTTCTTAACGCTATGCGTAGCAGAAGGTGCCCTTCTTAACCTCGGGAGCGGTCCCGCTGGACCGGCGCGCCGCATGTACACAGCCAGGTGAGTCCGGCGAGGCACGACCGGGGCCGCACCTCGTCGGAGGCCCGGTCCAGCGCGAACACGGCCGTCTCGCGGCCACGGATTCTCACCAAGCGAGGCAACCCCGGCCCATAGATCGAGCGTCGATATATCATGCGACGATATATAGCGCCTGCCGTCCTCGCGTGCCTCGCCACAGCCTTCGCCCTCCTGTCCGCCGGTTGCGGCAATGCCGCTCCAGCGGGCGCCGCGACCTGGCTACCCCCGAGCTGCGCGACCGGGCTGCCGGACGACGGCACCCCGGAGCCGCTGCCCGCGGACCGTCCGGTCGGGCGGGCCGCGCTGCTCTACCAGCTCGGGCACGAGGCGCCGATCTGGCTGGTCACCAGCACCGGCGAGCGGTACGCCATGCCGCCGCTGCCGCCGCGGCCCGCGGACTCCCCGGCGCCCGATGCGTCCCGGCTGCCCGAGCCGCTGCCGCCCGAGCCGCCGTCCCGCGAGAGCGTCCGCGACATCCGGCTCTCGCCGGACGGACGCTGGCTCGCCCGTGCCGTCCACCGCAACGTCGAGCTGCGCGACCTCACCGGCACCCGGGTCGAGCAGCTGCCGAGCAGTCACCACCTGCACTGGTCGCCCGACGGGCGATGGCTGGTCCTGCAGCGCGAGCACGGCGGCGACCGCCTGGAACTGCTGCGCTACGACCTGCGCGAGGGGCGCGTCGAGGAGCGGGTGCAGCCCGTGCCCAACCTGACCTGGCACCTGCTCGGCGTACGCGACGACGGCGCGGTCGTGCTCCGGGGCAGCCGTGAGCTCGTCGACGGCGGGGGCGAGCGGAATCCGTCCGGCGTCGACGAGTCGTGGCTGGTGCTCGATCGCACCGGCCGCGAGCTGGGCCGCGGCACGCTGCCGCTCCGGCACCGCATCGGCCTGCCGGCGGGGGACACGCTGATCGCCACCAGGCACGCCGAGCGGGGCACCGACGCGGTGGCCACGGTGGCGTACGGCCTGGCGGACGGCGGGCCACGGTGGACGGTCACCCATCCGCCGCACCGGCTCGGGCTGCTCTACGGCGTGGCCGGCAACCTGGGCGGGGTGCCTGTGATCATGCAGTCGTTCGAGCGCGGGTCGCCGGATCGGGCCGACACCGTAGAGCTGTACACCGTGGACCCCGCGACCGGCGGCACCGCGCTCGCCTGCCGCATCCCCGCCCGCAGCCACGTCGTGCTTCCTCGCTGAGGCAGGATGCTCTTATGGATGTCAAGCCGCTGAGGCTTGGCATCCATAAGGGTGTTCAGCGGTGATGATCTGGTAGATCTCGCGGGCCAGGTAGCGTT
>NZ_JBFAOU010000378.1:0-3106 GCF_040675365.1 Catellatospora sp. NPDC049609
AGGTCGACGACCGACCGGCCTGCCTTCAGCAGATCCAGAACCTTGCGACGGAACTCGGGTGGATAACTCCTCGGCACGCCACTCTCAACGAGCGAAACGTACGAAAGTCAACCAAAACGACTCCATGAAACCCGGGGAACCTCACTTTCGATCATGGTCTGATAGACCCTGACCAGGAGGTTCTCTGTGCCCGCCCCTCGCAAGTACCCGGACGAGCTGCGTCAGCGCGCTGTGCGGCTCTACCGGGAGTCCGACCCCAAACCGGTCATCAAGCGCCTGGCCGGGCAGCTCGGCGTGCATCCCGAGGCGCTGCGCAACTGGATCCGCCAGGACCAGGCCGACCACGGTGAGCGCTTCGACCAACCCACCACCGCCGAGGCCGAAGAACTGCGCGGCTCCGCAAAGAGAACGCTGAGCTGCGCAGAGCCAACGAGATCTTCAAGGCCGCCTCAGCTTTTCTCGCATCGGAACTCGACCCGACCCGGGAAACTACGGCCTCAGGACACTCCGAGTCTGCCGCCGGCCCGCACCGTGGTGGCCATGATCTCCGGACGTGTCAATACGGAGCGCCCTACCGGACGAACGGTCTTGACCACGTCCGGAGATCGTGAAGGCTTTGCCCTGGCCGACGGTGGGCGGGAGCGACTCCCAGAGCCCGGGGTCCGAGAGGGTCATCTTTTGAGTGCCAAGTGGCCAGAAAGAGGCAAGCTGCCCAGACATGGCCGGAGTTGCCTACAAAACGCAAATGAACGGTGCCATCAGACCTGTTGAGCGTTTCGAGTGAGTCGCCAGACGACGGCGATGCCGCTTTCGCCAGGATGATGCGGCTCGACTGGAACACGTTCGATCTCCGTGAAACCGAGGCGGGCAGGCACTGCGCCGCTGCGCAAGTTGTCCGCGTCATGCGCAATCACGACTGCCTCGATGCCGGGTAGCTCGAAGGCACTGGCGATCAGCGCCTGGGTGGCCTTAGTCGCCACACCGCGACCGATCGCCACTGGGTGCAGCCAGTAGCCTATCTCCAGGACGCCAGGACCACGCCGGTTAAACAGGCGGATGCCCCCGACAAGGGCCATGTCGAGGTATATGCCGAAGGCGTATGAAGTGCCACTGTGCCATTCCTCGATCGACCTGCGCACGAAGCCTTCGGTCCCCCCGCGATCTTGCCGGGGCCACGGCGCCCAAGGAGCGTGGTGCTCCCTGGCTTCCACGACCACGGCATGCAGCGCGTCGACGTCCTCGACGCGCCATCGGCGCAGATTGACATCTTCAAATGTTAGGTTCTCGGCAAAGTGATTCATTGCTCGATGGTGCCTGGAGCTGAAGGCGATGGTCAATCGAGAAATCGCCTGGTCGCAGCTTCACACATCGCTGCGGACGCCCCAGTGGCGCATGATCGTTCGGTCAACGGATCAGTGAGCCGCGACATGGTGATCATCTAGCGACGGATTTCGGACGCACTCGCCGAGTAGACGCACCCGAAACAGCCCGCACGTCGGCCTCGTCGATCCGCCTCGATCGCCGGGCACCTCCTGGGAGACACGGTCGGCTTGGACGAGCCGACCGCCGCCGAACGCCTCGGGCTGCAGGACTGGGCCACCAAGGCCGGCTTCGGCTGCTTGCTCACGCCGCCGCCCGCGCCGGCCGCCGCACCGCCCATCCGCCTCCGCGGTGAAGTCCTCACCGTGCCCGCGTCGACCGGCGCCGTGCTCGAACGCTTCTCCACCGACACACTTCGCGACAACGTGCTCTACAAGCCGTGAAGCACGCGCATCGCCTCGCTGTGCCCGGCCTGCGCCACCACCTACCGCTACGACACCTACCAACGGATCAAGGCTGGCTTGGCCGACGGGAAAGGCGCGCCAGAAACCGTGGTGTCGCACCCGACCGTGTTCGTCACCCTCACCGAGCCGTCGTTCGGGATCGTGCACACTCGCGTCGTGCCCAACGGCAAGCCCCAGGGCTGCCGCGTCCGCCGTGAGCGCCCGGTCTGCGTCCACGGCAAGCCGATGTCCTGCACCGCCGCGCACGGCGAACGGGATCACCGGCTCGGGCAGCCGTTCTGCGTGGACTGCTACAACCACGGGCACCGGGTTGTGTGGAATCACCTGGTGGCCAAGCTGTGAGACCGGACCATGCTGGCCGTGCGCCACGAAGATCGGCGCGACCCCCAGGGCGCGGTCAAGCTGCGCTACGCGAAGGTCGAGTGCGGCGTCGTCCACCTGCACGTGCCACAGCGGCTGGAGGCCAACCTGTCCGGCGACCCGCCGCACACCATCGCACCCTCGCAGTTCGGCGTCGACCCTCACGGCGACCGGGTCCCCTCTACACCGCCGCCATGCTCAAGGCCGCTGTCGAGTTCGCCGCCCGCTCGACCGCACTCACCACCGCCGGTCACCCGACCAGCTCTCCGGCCGGGAGTTGCACTGGGGCACGCAGATCGACGTCAAGGTCGCACGCACTGGCTTGCCCGGCGAGTCTCTGGCCGAGCAGCACGTCGCTGGCCACCTGGCCAAGTACGCCGCGAAGGTCACCGAGATCACTGGCGTCAGCGCCGGACGAGTCACCGCGGCTAACGTCGAGGCCTACGCCGACCCGCACCGGCACACCATCCGGCTCATCCGGGCCTGCGGGGACCTGAGCGCCGTAGACGGCTGGATCGGACTGCGCCGCTGGGCACACATGCTCGGCTTCGGCGGCCACTTCGCCACCAAGAGCCGCCGCGACTCCACCACCATGGGCGCCCTCCGCGCCGCGCCCCGCCCCAGGCCGCCACGGGGTCACCGTCCACGCCATCGCACCCGGCGATCCCGTGGACTTGGTCGACGACGCCGCCGACACGACCGTGCTCGTCATCAACCACTGGCAGCACGTCGGCAACGGCTGGCGACGCCGCGCTCGCCGCCATGGCTGCCGACGCCGCACGCCACCGGCGCCCCCTCGGAACTTCCGTCGGCACCACGCCATCCTATCTGACCAGGAGAGAGACAGAGATGACCGCCACCGCTCTTAGCTTTCTCTTTTACGTGAGCTGGGCTTTTGTCCCTCGACGTGGGGAATGACAGAAGCGGCCATCGCGGTGATGTTCGAGAGAACTTCCCCTTCT
>NZ_JBFAOU010000379.1:0-3027 GCF_040675365.1 Catellatospora sp. NPDC049609
AGGCGCTTCGACTGCCGCCGTCTTGTGGCGCCGGGCAAGCGGCAGTCGACTGCTGCATGAGCCCCAGTCCTCACCATGATCCGGTTCGCGGAACTCGATCTGACTGACCGTCCTGCCACCGAACGCCCGCCCGACCACGACCCCCCAAGTCTCCGCCTGCCCGGAGGGGACAGCGCGTTACAGCTGCGCTACCAAGGCCCGCACACGATGGATCGTGTGGGTCCCGAACTGTCCTCGCCACTTCTCCTGGGTGCTGACCCCCGCCTGATTGATGGTCAACAATCATGACTCACCTCAGCAACGATATGGCTGCTCACGTACATTCGGTTAACATCGCGAACGGTAAGAAAAAGGTAGGGAGCGGCCGAACGACAGCGCATCGGATCTTCGACTTCGCCCGGCCGTACCGTACGGAGATCACCGTCTTCCTGCTGACCGTGGTGCTCGGCGCGGTGATCGGCGTGGTCACGCCGCTGCTCGCGGGCCAGGTGGTCGACACCATCGTGCCGCCGCGCGGCGCCCCGCCCGCCGCTGACGCCGGCCGGAGGGTCATCACGATCGCGCTGGCGATCGCCGGACTGGCGGTCCTCAGCGCGCTGCTGTCCCTAGCGGATCGCTTCTGCTCGGCCCGTATCGGTGAGGGGCTCACCTTCGATCTGCGCACCCGGATATACGACCACGTGCAGCGGATGCCGGTGCAGTTCTTCACCCGGGCGCAGACCGGCGCGCTGGTCACCAGGCTCAACAACGACGTGCTGGGCGCGCAGCGCGCATTCACCTCGACCTTGTCCGGCGTCGTCGGCAACATCATCCAGATGGTCCTCACCGTCGGAGTGATGTTCACCCTGTCGTGGCAGATCACCGTGCTGTGGTTGGTCATGCTGCCGTTGTTCATCCTGCCCGCGCGCCGGGTGGGGCACCGGCTGGCCGCGATCACCAAGGAGTCGTACGAACTCGACGCCCGCATGAACGCCACCATGACCGAGCGGTTCGGCGTGGCCGGTGCGCTGCTGATGAAGCTGTTCGGCCGGCCGGAGACCGAGTCCGGGCGCTTTTCGGAGCGCGCGGCGCGGGTGCGCGACATCGGCGTGCAGAGCGCGATGTACTCGCGCACCTTCTTCGTGTCGATGATGCTGGTGGCTGCGCTGGCCCAGGCGCTCGTCTACGGCCTGGGCGGCTGGTACGCCGTGTATGGCAGTCTCGAGCCGGGCACCGTCGTCGCGCTGGCCCTGCTGCTGGCGCAGCTCTTTCCGCCGATCATGACCCTGGCCAATGTGCGGATCGATGTGATGGGCGCGCTGGTGTCGTTCGACCGGGTCTTCGAGATCCTCGACCTGACGCCCGCGATCGCCGAGCAGCCTGGCGCCGTGGACCTCCCGCCGCGCTCGTCGAAGGTCGAGTTCCGCGACGTGACCTTCCGCTACCCGAGCGCGTCGGAGATCTCGCTGGCTTCGCTGGAGAACGTGGCGACGCTGGAGCGCACGGCCACCGAACCGGTGCTGCGCGGCGTCTCCTTCACCGCGGAACCGGGGCAGCTGGTGGCGCTCGTCGGATCCTCCGGCGCCGGCAAGTCCACCACCTCCATGCTGGTGAGCCGGATGTACGACGTCACCAGCGGCGCGGTGCTGGTCGGCGACGTCGACGTGCGCGGAGCCACCCTGCAGTCGCTGCGCGACACCATCGGCGTGGTCACCCAGGACGCCCACCTGTTCCACGAGACCATCGCGGAGAACCTGCGCTACGCCAAGCCCGACGCCACCGACGACGAGCTGTGGGAGGCGCTGGCGGCCGCGCAGATCGACACCCTGGTCCGGGCCACCCCCGACGGCCTGGACACCGTGGTGGGCGAGCGGGGCTACCGGTTCTCCGGCGGCGAGAAGCAGCGCATCGCCATCGCCCGGCTGCTGCTCAAGGCCCCGTCCATCGTGATCCTTGACGAGGCCACCGCCCACCTGGACTCCGAGAGCGAGGCCTCGGTCCAGCAGGCCCTATCCACGGCCCTGGCCGGTCGTACCGCGCTGGTCATCGCACACCGCCTGTCCACCGTCCGCCAGGCCGACCAGATCCTCGTCCTCGACGGCGGCCGCATCGTCCAACGCGGCACCCACGATCAACTACTCGCCCAAGATGGTCTCTACGCCGACCTCCACCGCACACAATTCGCCGACGGGGGTGCGAGCCCACTCGTCCGTTCAGGCATTACGACTACCGAGCCGACCTCGGTCTCATGAGTGGGCTTCCCACGCGGCCTGCTTGGACACGTTGAGGGCGCGGCCGACCGCGGACCATAACTCCCCTTCGCCGCGGGCTTCGGCGACCATCCAGCCGAGCGAATTTTCGTAGTTCCTCGGCGAGTACGCGGGACGGGTTGAGTGCCACCACGGCGGGGATCGGGTCGGCTGGCTTCGGTCCGCCGTCGACGGCGGCGAGCAGTTCCCGGCAGTAGCGCTGGTGGATTCCCCATAGCTCCTCGGCGCGCAGTTGCGGCGTTTCTCCGGCCACGACAGCGCCGAGAACATCGAACGCGAAGTGCTCCGGGCTGACTGGACGTTTCAATTACGTATGAGGTAGCTCACGTTGGTTCGCCAGGCGTCCATCCGCTCAGGGGCGTAGACCGGCAAGCGGCTTGCGGACGGAGTTGCCCCGATTCGGACACCGGGTTTCTCCAGCGGATCGTGTCTCATTCACAAAGGCGAGGTTTACCGGACATCGGGTGCGACCTAGTGGCCGCTGTCGATAGTGAGGTCATTTCATCCTGATCGGCGTCGATGTCGCGTGGTGTAGGGCCAGGATCGCCTGCGCGATGGTGCCGGTCTTGCTGACGGTGCAGCGGACGCGGGTGAGGATCTGCCGGCACTTGAGCGTGGCGAAGCCGCGCTCGCCCGGGGCGCGGACGGCGGCGTGGCGACGGTTGTAGGCCGTGGCAGCCGGAATCAGCGGCTTGTCCTTACCCGCTCTGACCGGCACGATCAGGGTCGGCTGTTCCCCCTGGTAGCCGCGGTCGGCCCACAATTGCAGGCCGTGCCG
>NZ_JBFAOU010000380.1:0-2983 GCF_040675365.1 Catellatospora sp. NPDC049609
CGCCGGTCGGCGGCAGGAACGGGCGCAGCCGGTACGCCAGGTACAGGTTGCCGAAGATGAACGCCCCGATGATCAGGCCGACCACCGCGCCCAGCGTGGTGGACCGTGCCCGGGGCGGCGGGAGGTCGGGCCGGCGCTAGAGCGTCAGCGTCCAGCTGTTGAGGTAGCCGACGTCGTTGGCCGCGGCGTCCTGGACCCGCAGGTTCCAGGTGCCGTTGCGGACCTCGCTCGACGCGTTGACCGTGTAGGTCTGGTTGATGTTGTCGGCGCTGCCGCCGCTGCGGTTGTGCAGCGTGTACACCGAGCCGTCCGGCGCGACGAGGCTGACCACCAGGTCGCCGATGTACGTGTGCACGATCTGCACGGCGACGGTGGAGGTCGACGACGCGTTGCCGGTGCAGCCCGCGATGGCGATCGGGCTGTTGACGGTGGTGTTGTCGGCGATGGTCACGTCGGTGCCGTTGGTGCCGCTGCACGGCGGCGGGGTGGAGCCGCCCAGGTTCAGCGTCCAGCTGTTGATGTATCCGACGTCGGACGGGCCGGCGTCCTGCACCCGCAGCTTCCACGTGCCGTTGGCGGCCTCGCTCGACAGGTTGACGGTGAACGTCTGGTCGATGTTGTCCGCGCTGCCGCCGGTGCGGTTGCGCAGCGTGTACGCCGAGCCGTCCGGCGCGATCAGGCTGACGACCAGGTCACCGACGTACGTGTGCACGATGTGGACCTCGACCGTGCTGCCGGTGCCCGCGTTGCCGGAGCACCCGGTGATCGTGATGTTCGACTCGACGGTGCCCTGGTCGACGATGGTGACGTCGGTCGGGTTGGTCGCCGAGCAGCCCGGCGGCCCGGCCACCGACAGCGCGTACGTGGTGGTGCGCGTCGCGGAGCTGCCCGTGCCGGTGACCGTCACCGTGTACGTGCCGGCCGGTGTGCTCGCGCTGGTGGCGATGGTCATCGTCGACGAGCCGCCCGAGGTGACGGTGGCCGGGCTGAACGTCGCGGTGGCCCCGCTGGGCAGGCCGGACGCGGACAGGGCGACCGACTGGGCGCTGCCGCTGGTGACCGTGGTGCCGATGGTCGAGCTCACCGAGCCGCCCGCCGACGTGCTGCCCGACGCCGGGCTGGCCGACATCGAGAAGTCGTTGCCGGTCGGGGTGCCCACCGCCAGCGTCCACAGCGCGTACGCCGCCGCGTCGGCGGCCCGGTTGAGCACCGTGTCGCTGATGTTGCTCGGGAACGTGTCGCAGGAGGCGTGGTAGCAGGGGTCGTAGTCGCCGGTGGTGCCGCCCCACTTGGCCACCTGGGCCGAGGTCTTGTTCGCGCTGGCGCCCGCGGCGATGCCGGAGGTCTGGATGCCGGCGGCGTTGAACGACGCGTCGTCGGAGCGCCCGGCGCCCTCGACGTTCTCCTCCGGGGCCAGGCCCGGGAAGTTCGCGTCGTAGTAGGCCTTGATGGTCTGGCCGAGACTGCTGCTGATCCGGTTGATGAAGTAGCCGCCGTTGGTGGAGGCGACCATGTCGAAGTTCAGGTAACCGGTGATCTTCGCGCGCTCGGTGGAGGGCAGCGAGTTGACGTAGAACTCCGAGCCGTTGAGGCCCTGCTCCTCGTCGGTCCACCAGCCGAACCGCACGTGCTTGAGCATCGTCGGGTTCTGCTGGGCGAGCACGAGTGCGAGTTCCAGCAGCATGGTGGAGCCGGAGGCGTTGTCGTTGATGCCCGCACCGGCGGAGACGCCGTCGAGGTGGGCGCCCAGCATGAGCACCTGGTTGGCGTTGCCGCCCGGCCAGTCCGCGATGACGTTCGGCCCCGCGCCGCTGGTGCAGCCCGAGGTGCACGGCTGCTTGACGACGCTGTAACCCGCGGCCACCAGCCGGTCGTAGACGTAGTTCACCGACGCGGTGTAGCCGGCGGTGTTGGCGCGCCGGTTGCCGCCGTTGCTGGTGGCGATGTTCTGGAACTGCTGCAGGTGGGTGCGGATGTTGGTGAGCGAGATGTCGGGCGGGGCGAGCGCGCCCGCGGGGGACTGGACGGCCACGGCACCGGTCAGGGCCATGGCCAGGACGAGAATGCCGCGGACGATGGGTTTGCTTCTCACGCCGTACTCCTCGGGGTTCGGGGCGCCGGGGTTGCCGGTCCCGAGGAGGATATGCCAGCGCGTAGATAGATTTGAATAGGTGACTGCCGACACGCGCGGGAGGGCCGCGCGCCCACGCCGTAGGCTGGCCCGCGTGGATCACCTGGGCGGCACCGTGGCGGCGGCGCTCGCGCTGTTCGCGGGCACCAACGTCGACGACCTGATCGTGCTCACCGTGCTGTTCCTCAGCGGCCGCGCCACCGGCCGCCCGCGGCCGTGGCAGATCTGGACCGGCCAGTACGCGGGCATCGCGGCGCTGGTCGCCGCGTCGGCGGCGGTCGCCGCCGGGCTGGCCGTGGTGCCCGACCGCTGGGTGGGCCTGCTCGGCCTGGTCCCGCTGGCGCTGGGCGTGACCGCGCTGGTGCGCTCGCTGCGCGCCCGTGCCGGCGGCGCCGAGCCGCCCGCCGTGGCGACCGGTGCCCTGGCCGTGGCGGGGGTGACCATCGCCAACGGCGCCGACAACATCGCCGTCTACACGCCGGTGTTCCGGACCGTCGGCGTGACCGACAGCCTGGTCACCATCGCGGTGTTCGCGGTGCTCGTCGCGGTCTGGTGCCTGGCCGCGACCTGGCTCGGCTCGCATCCGCGCGTCGTCGGCGCCATCGAGCGCTGGGGCCACTGGCTGGTCCCGGCCGTGTTCATCGTCATCGGCCTGGTCATCCTCGCCGGCACGCCGCTGTTCCCCTGGTGACGCCTGGGGCACCGCCCGCGACGGAGAAGGCGCCGTGTCGCTTTGCTCTGCACACATATACGCACCCAGTCCCGCGGTGCGATGCCGGACGAGCCGAAGACCGGCGGCGGCTGCCGTACCGACCTGGTGCCGGCCCCCTGGCAGGCGATGCTCGACGCCGA
>NZ_JBFAOU010000381.1:0-2939 GCF_040675365.1 Catellatospora sp. NPDC049609
GGAGTCTACAATGGACCAACGCTGCGGTTCGGAAGGTGTCCCGCCAAGCGTGCCTAGCAGCGCAAACTCCTCGGCGGAAGTGCGGCTGGAGTACTAACCTGTTCGAACGATTCTTCGGCGAGATCGCCAACAAGCTCATCCCCTGCAGAGTCGCCGCAGCGCCGTCGCATTGGAGAAGACATACGGGCGTGGCTGGCATTTGGATCGAGCAGCCACGCCCGTATGTATGGACCAAGCCGTCAACAAGACAACCGGCCTCGCCGCATACCGACAACAAATGAAGGACTCAATACACTATTCGTCTAACGACAAACAATGACACGTAAAGCCGGGAGGCCACTGAACACTGCCGCACAATGGAACCACTCACTCGCTCCTCGGCGATACGATGAGCGCGTCGGCAAACAGAGCCGCGTTCGGCTCCTGCGTGCCATTCACGATCGTTACTATGTTGTGCTGGCCGGCGCGGAGCCTGAAACCGGTGCCACCGTCAAGCCGGATCCAACCGCCTTCGCTGATTGTCTGATCGACGACCACCGTTTTGACCCCCTCGGCCGTGACCACCCGGTATTCGGTGAGTCGTCCACCTTCGGACCTCACCGGTAGCCGGACCCAAATGTCGTACAGACCGGTTCCGCCGCTCTGCACCCCGCGGTTGATATCCCAGCTGTAGCGGTTGCCGGGACCTGTGGAGAGAAGAAATCGGCCACCGGCGCAGGGCTCGCAGTCTACACTGGCCCAGTCACCGCTGGCCGTGTCGACGGAAGCGTCGACGAACTGAGCAACGCGCAACTGGTTGAGGAAGAACACTTCCTCAAAGTTGACATCGGGGTGTTCATTGCGCCATTGGACAAAGTATTCGTCGGCGGTCTCCGGCGTGTGCCGTACCACGACGTCAAGGACCTCAGCCAGCGGAACCGTACGGTCGTCGGCCAAGCCCCTCTTGGTATCGAAATCGACGTGGGCATCGATCAGGTCCCAGAGGATCCCGGCGATGTTGCCCTCAACAGCCGAACCAGCCTTGCATTTGAGGGCGACGCCTTCGACACAGTCCTCCAAATTCAGCGTTCTCCCAGCTCTCAAAAGAAACCTGGGATCGTCATAGTTCGGGTGTTCGGCCACGACCGCGAGAAAATCTGCGACACCTTCCCACCACGCGCTAACCGAGTTCGGAGGCGAACCGCACGGCTTAGTGAAAGTGTGCGGTGCGCAAGCGATGCCGTCGGGGTCGTAGCCATAAACGTGGGATGTGACCAGATGGATGACCTCGTGTTCGACAGCCGACGTGCCAGCCAGAGCCCGGTTGACCCGGAAACTGGTGTGACTACCCACGGCCCCGCCGGGCCGATCGTCGACTACCGCTTTTACGTCAGGGTAAGTGGCTAGCCCTGGCCAAATCGTCCGGGCATTGAGCACGCCACGGTAGGCGAGCGCGTGCTCGGAGTTGGCCACCGACTCCTCGGCTTCCGTCGGACGCTCAAAGAAACGGCCCAACGGCACCCTGTGCGCAACCAGCGGAACGTCCACGGGATGCGCCCGATCGGTCACCATTACAGAACCGTCCGCATTCCGCGGGTAGACACGCAGCTCAAGGTCGCCGTCGTTGCAAGCCTTCGAGCTCATGAACGAGGGCGCGGCCTGACTTAGGTAACAACCCTCCCACATGGTGCCGTCCCGCAGGGTGTAGGTCTGCGGGTAGATGAAGCTCAAGGTGTACCGGCCATCGTCATCCAGGTAACCAGAAACCGGCGTGCCGTCGGGCCTGTTGTTGTCGTCACGCCCACTGAGCACCGGGCGCCACTGCTGGGGCGTGTCTACACCGGCGCGGCCGAGGTACCACAGTTCGATCCTCGCGCCGGACAGCGGGCGATGCTCATGCTCAGGGTTTGCCTGATTGATTTTCCCATTGATAGGAGCGTTCACGCCGCCGGACACCTCGACCTCCGGCGGGGGCGTTGGCCCGTCTCCCGGCGGAGGTGGTGGTGCCGGCGGCTGCCCTGGCACTGGAGGATTCTGGCTGGGATCGCAGGCACTGACGAGGGGCGTCGTAAACGAAAGAAGCGCTCCATCAGAAATTCGCCCGCTGATAATGCTCTGCCCGCCCAGATCCAGCACCGTCCGAGGACCTAGACAGAAGTTCAGGATCCTCACATCGTAGTTGCCGTCGTTGTCAGGGTTGTCGATGTATCGTACGAAAGCGCCATAGGTTTCCTGCGGCTCCCACGGGTTCCTGCAGTTGTGAAACTTGTAGTACCTGAAGTCCGAGTCGACTCGATAATCCGTGATCCCGGTGCTCCACCAAAACCCGTTGCCATCGCCATAGCAAGCGTTGTAGTTGGGCGGAGCCGGTGGGTCATCTTGTGCTGTCACCGATGCCGCCGCCGATCCCGTAGCCATCAGGGCGACGGCAAGCGCCATGACAACAGACGCGGCACTTCGGCGGTAAGCGGATGTTCGCAAGGTTCCTCCTACGTGCGACATTGTCGAGTCGCGAACACACTGGGCGGAACACCTACACGAAACGGCGCAGCCCGGGGCGACTGCGCCAACACGGCGCCCGCAAAGCGATACGGCCAGAACACGCTGCTGGTTCCCGCTCAGCGCCCATGGCAGGTCAACCGGCTCCACGAACGTCGCGGGCGCGAACCTTCATTCGAACGTATCGACATCATTGGATATTTTTCCCCGGTCTCGGCATGATGCATCCCGACCGAGCAAGATCATGATTGGCGCCGCTGGCACTGCTCAGACGGCCTTGACAGTGTCGCGTCGAACTTCGGCAGTAACGCGCGCCGACGCCGGCAAGGGCGGGCAGCCGCTTATCAACGGGGCGGGGCCAACGATCTAACGATCTTGTGCGCAATAGCTGACGGTGGCGGTTGCTGGTCCGATCGCAGATCCTTTTTGGATGCCGCGTCGATGGGCTCGTCGTGTCTTCA
>NZ_JBFAOU010000382.1:0-2888 GCF_040675365.1 Catellatospora sp. NPDC049609
GTCCAGGCCTTCCAGGGCCAGTACGCCGACGACACCGCCCGCGTCCTCGCCTACGTCGTACTGTCCATGATCCCCGCACTCGGCTTCTACGCCATCGCGGAGCGGCAGCTCATCAGCGGCCTGGCATCCGGGGCGACCAAGGGCTGACACTGCGTCCGTTTTTCCGGTATGTTTCCGTGAATTCCCGGTGCCGGAGCGGTGCCCCGTGAGGCGAGAGCGTGCGCCCGGTACGCTCTGCCGCACCGAAACGTTCCGGCCGTAGGCTGAAGCGGTGACGAAGGAGCTGCCGGTGTCCGTGGACGAGAGCCGCAAGATCACGATCGCCGCGATCGCGCGCCTGGCCGGCGTGTCCGTGCCCACCGTCTCGCGCGTCATCAACGGCCGCTCCGACGTGTCCCCGCAGACCCGCGAGCGCGTCGAGGAGCTGCTCACCCGCCACGGCTACCGCCGCCGCCCGGCCAGCATGCGCACCAGCTCCGGCCTGCTGGACCTGGTCTTCAACGACCTGGACAGCCCCTGGGCGGTCGAGATCATCCGCGGCGTCGAGGACGTCGCCCACGCCGCCGGCATCGGCACCGTCGTCTCGGCCATCCACCGCCGCACCTCGGCGGCCAAGCAGTGGCTGGACAACATGCGGGCGCGGGCGACCGAGGGCGTCATCTTCGTGAACTCGATGGCCGAGCCGCCGCTGCAGGCCGAGCTGCGCCGGCTCAACATCCCGCTCGTCATCGTCGACCCGGCGGGCGTGCCCCCGCAGGAGGCGCCCACCATCGGCGCCGCGAACTGGGCGGGCGGCCTGCGCGCCACCGAGTACCTGATCGGACTCGGCCACCGCCGCATCGGCTTCATCGCCGGGCCGCCGCGGCTGATGTGCAGCCGGGCGCGGCTGGACGGCTACCGCACCGCGATGCAGGCGGCCGGGCTGCCCGTCGACGACAGCCTGATCTACCAGGGCGACTTCTACCACGAGTCCGGGTACGCCGGGGGCAGCCTGCTGCTGGAGCACGCCGCGCCGCCGACGGCGATCTTCGCCTCCAGTGACCAGATGGCGCTGGGCGTCTACGAGGCGGTGCGCCGCCGCGGGCTGCGGGTGGCCGACGACGTCAGCGTGGTCGGCTTCGACGACCTGCCCGAGGTGCGCTGGTCGTCGCCGCCGCTGACCACGGTCCGCCAGCCGCTGGCCGAGATGGGCATGCTCGCCGCGCGTACCGTGCTGCGCCTGGCCCAGCGGGAGAAGATCGAGAGCCCGCGGGTGGAGCTCGCCACCGAGCTGGTGGTGCGGGACAGCACGGCCCCGCCGCGTTCCTGATCTGGTCTCGATAGTTTCCGGAAGTTATTGACTTCACTGGATGGTGCATCGCACGATTGGGAGCGCTTCCATCGATGTGTGCCATGTCCCGCACCGAGTGACCACGAACGACGGCGCCCCCCTCGCCCGGGGCCGGGCGCCGCACCGTCCCCACCGCGTGCGTGGCACTTCCGGGTCATGGCACTGACGCTCCGCCATCACCAGGAGGACACATGACGCCCCCACGCGTCCGGCTCCACCGCACGTCCCGGCGCATCGCCTCGCTCGCCGCCCTGACGCTGGTCTCCGCGCTCGCGGTGCCACTGCTGTCGGCGTCGCCCGCGAACGCCTCCGGACCGCTGCGCACCCACGCCGCCGCCCGCGGCAAGTTCATCGGCTTCGCCGCGGCCACCGGCCCGCTGGCCAACGAGGCCGCCTACCGCACCATCGCGCAGACCGAGTTCAACCAGATCACGGCTGAGAACGCGATGAAGTGGGACGCCACCGAGTCGTCGGACAACAACTGGAACTTCAGCGGCGCCGACCAGATCGTCAACTTCGCGGTCGCCAACAACCAGCAGATCCACGGCCACACCCTGGTCTGGCACAACCAGACCCCGGGCTGGGTGCAGGGCCTGGGTGCCACCGCGATGCGCAGCGCCATGCAGGACCACATCTCCACGCTGGTCGGCCGGTACGCCAACAACGCCGCGTTCGTCTCGTGGGACGTCGTGAACGAGGTGTTCGAGGAGAACGGCAGCTTCCGGTCCAGCTTCTGGTACAACACGCTGGGCCAGAGCTTCATCGCCGACGCGTTCCGCTACGCCCGCGCCGCCGACCCCGACGCGCGACTGTGCATCAACGACTACAACGTCGAGGGCATCAACGCCAAGAGCACCGCGATGTACAACCTGGTCCAGTCGCTGCGCGCGCAGAACGTCCCGGTCGACTGCGTCGGCTTCCAGACCCACCTCGCCACGCAGTACGGCTTCCCGAACGACCTGCAGCAGAACCTGCAGCGCTTCGCCGCGCTGGGCGTGCAGGTGCGTATCACCGAGGTCGACATCCGCATCCAGATGCCCCGCAGCTCTGCCAAGGACGCCACCCAGGCGCAGTACTACACCAACGTGATCAACGCCTGCAACGCCGTCACGGCCTGCGCGGGCGTCACCATCTGGGGCTTCACCGACAAGCATTCGTGGGTGCCGGACACCTTCCCCAGCGAGGGCGCGGCGCTGATCTACGACGAGAACTACCAGCAGAAGCCCGCGTACACGGCGGTGCACAACGCGCTCGCGGGCGGCTTGCCGACCGACACCCAGGCACCGACCGCGCCGAGCAGCCTGGCCGCCTCCGGAGTGACCTCCAGCAGCGTGAACCTGTCCTGGACCGCGTCCACCGACAACGTGGGCGTGACCGGGTACGACATCCTGCGCGCGCCGGGCACCTCGGGCGGCTCTTTCACCCAGGTCGGCACGTCCACGACCACGTCGTTCAGCAACACCGGCCTGTCGGCGAACACGTCGTACCGCTACCAGGTCCGGGCGCGCGACGCCGCGGGCAACGTGTCGGCGGTGTCGAACACGGTCACCGTCACCAC
>NZ_JBFAOU010000383.1:0-2866 GCF_040675365.1 Catellatospora sp. NPDC049609
CCTGTTCATCACCACGCTGCGCCAAGACCCAAAAGCGGCTGCGCCGGCCTGACCCTCTACAAGGTCATCGGCGAGATCCAGCTACTCCTCGCCACTTGGACCGGCGCCTGCCCCACCTGCCGACGAAAGATCAGAACCGTCCGCCACAAACGCCGACCACCGACCTAACAAAGCACTACTAGGGAGTGCCATGGCCTCCAAGTAGCGCAGCACTCTCAGCCGACAAAGGTCGGCTGAGACATCTCGCTTTGACGCCCCATCACACGAGTTCTCGGACACCCGCGTTCAACGCCGGTTGGTCCACCCTGTCGCCTGCCCCGGCTGCCAGTTCCACCACGAGATGCCCGTCCTCTCTCGGACGCCTTCCATCCACTGAACCTGTGAAATCGGGTGCCGCCTCCACAGGAGGTGCGAGGCTCCGATGTTTCACGTGAAACAACGCCGCTGCGGCTATCCCGCTGCTGCGCCACTCATCGGCGCTGTCGTGTCGGCTTCAGGCAGTCGCCAAAGAGCGCGCAGCGCGACACCCACAACCTTCTTAGGCGCGGCCGTCGGCTGGCGCATACACACCCGCCGGGCCGTGCAGGGAGTACGCCCACGCGGCGTCCGGAGGCGAACTCCCCACGAGCGGTCGCGGGCAAGCGGGGACAGCAACGTTGGGAGTGCGGACACGACCGGGGGAGAGGACCGAGAACCGGACTGCACTCAGCGCCGTCTCGTCCATCCACAAACGCGCTCCCGCCCCGTCCAGATGAAGGGCCGCCTCGCCACCGACATGAGTCGCCGGCGCCGCGCGCTCGGACCGGGGCGCAAACCGCGCGGTCTGCCGACTCAGTTCGGAGCGGAAGTTGGGCATACGGCTGCGCTTACCGACGTGGCGCAGTGCCCGGCACGCGGGAGCCGCCTAGCCGCGCCCGTTCCGCCCACGACGGAACGCGATGCTGGCCGGCCTCTTCACGTGATGGCCGCAGCTCGTCTCCGTGGCCCACTGGCTGTGTCGGCCACAGGCTTACTCGGTCCGGGACAGTCGCCGCTACGTCGCTGACACCCCGACAAGTCTCAGAGTTCCCGACGGCAGTTGGTAGGTGCGGCGGCGATCTCGGCGTCGTCCGAGCCGCATCGCCGAGCGGCATCGTTTCCCACATAGCCACTCCCATTGCCGCGGCGAGCCGCTGTCGACAATGCAATGAGACGCGGCGTAGGTGTCAATCTGCTTGGGGGCGACGCACCGCTCTCATGCCACAGCCGACGACGCACTGCGAGCGCGCATCGTGGCCTCGCTCCGTACAACACGGCCCGGCCCGTCGGACGGACGGCATGGCTGGCACCGATCTGACGCTGACAGCGGACTGCCGACACCGGACCGAGCGTCGCTGGTTCCGGTCGACGAGGCATCCATTCGACCAGTCCTTCCGCCGCTGGCGCGGAACCAGGGGAGCCACCGCAGCCACCGCCCGACAGATCGCTGGCTTCCCACGACACCGCACACCGATGCCAGCACGGCGAACCCCGCCGCACGCCGATGCCAGCACGGCGAACCCCGCCGCGCGTCAGGACCGGGCGTCCGATGTCCGGCCCTCTGGACGCCGAATGCCCGGCCCGCAATCGGCACCTGGGCACCAACACAGCAAGAGTCTTACCGTCCCCAGTCCGGTAGCCGGCTCGGATCGTCCTCCTAACATCCGCCCGCGCCACGGCGGAGTCTCTCGTTCCTCCATGAAACACGACCCAGCCACCGTGCCCAGAATCGGTTGGCGCGCTGCTCCTCACCCCAACAGCAAACCGTGGCGTGCAAGGCGACCAGAGTGCTTCCTCGGACTTGCTGCCTCGCGCTCACAGGCGCCCCCCATGCCGACGACCCGAACCACAGCTGCCGGAGCTGGGTCTGTCGGCTCAGTGCTTGAGCATGTGCCGACCAGCGTCAGAGCCACTGAGGCTGGTTCCTCCTGCGGCCCCGCGAGTATGCACGCCTCTTTTGTGGGACCGAGCCGTGAACACCAACGTATGGCGACGCTCTCATCGCCGCCGGATGAGTCGGGCGGACTGGGGTCGACATGCCGAGCGCCGCCGCTTGCGCGCCCCCTGCGCGCCGGGCGATGCGTCGCGCTCCTCGATGTCACGCGTAGACCGAGAACGCGCGGCTGATCTCCACTCGCCCTCTCCAGCCAAGTGGACTTGGCCGACCTTGCGACGCGGCCTCTGCGATCGGATGCCTTCGCCGCGGCAGCGCTTGGAAAGCCGGGTCATTGTCGCGGAGGCGCTGTCGGCGGTACGGGGGCGCCGTTCACCGGCCTGCAGACGATCTCGATGTTTCACGTGAAACATCACCGATTACCTTCGGCCGTGGAACACCGGCAGGACTGCCTCGTGACCCAGCCCCACATCGGCGTGCGGACCGAGAACTACCGCACCTCCATCGAGGCCGCCCACGACGACACCACGAAGTCACGCGCCAGCCGGGGCCGGGGCGGCAACCGTCCCGGCGAAAGGGCACTCGCCGCGCGGGAGCCCATGGCGAAACCAGATGACCACGTGGCCGAAGAAGGGCCCCCTTGAGTTCGATCGAGTAGTTACCGGTCTACCGGGTGCCTGGAGCAGCCGCTGATGCCGCAGTGGCGCGCGTTCTCCTGGCTGACCGGATCAGCAGCCCGCCGCTGCGGTGGGCTGTCCGCGGACGCCGGGTCCGCGGGAGAGCGGTCGCAGCTGGCGGTGCATGGCCCGCGATGCACGGCCGGCGGTTCACGGACGACGGATGGGGAATCACGGGTTCGCGGCTGGCGGCTGGCGGCTGGCGGCTGGCGGCTGGCGGCTGGCGGCTGGCGGCTGGCGGATGACGGAGAGCGCGCTGCGCGCCGCCGCGAACTGA
>NZ_JBFAOU010000384.1:0-2862 GCF_040675365.1 Catellatospora sp. NPDC049609
TGATCCACCTCGCGATGATCGACAACCTCGCCAAACGCGCCACCGGCGAAAGCACCCCAACCTGGCGAGACACCTGAACCGGCATCACTCACAAAATTCGTGAATCAGACGCCCTCTAAAGGCCGGGACCTGATCCCGAAATTGAAGATCTACAGCTGCCGCCAAGCCCGACGCCGCACACCGGTCGAACACCGCTTCTCAACGCTCATAGCCTGGCGCATTTTCAAATGTCCGCTGCGGCGTGGATAGGAGACGACATCTGCGGGCCATCCTCACACTGCACCTCGCCATATTGAGATCGTCAGGCTGTAAGGCCCCACTGGGGTTCGAGCTGCGATGACCCGACGCGCTGTTGCAGGCGTGGCCGGCGACGTGGGTCAGCTGACTGACCGAGATGCGTTACCTTGGCCGCGGCGTCGGCGGAAGGAGTGGTAGCTCCGTCTGATCGGCGTGGGCTGCACCGGTGGGTGTCCATCCTGGACCGAGCAGCAGAGTGGGCAACCACTGGCGTGCGCGGCGTGAGCGCAGGTCACGGAAAATGGCAGCGTACTCGTGATAGGCCACGCGCAGCGGGTTGTGGGTATCGATGTTCTTGGTGAGGCCGTACGTGGGACGCTCGGTCTCGAAGGCGAACGAGCCGAATATCCGGTCCCAGATGATCAAGATGCCGCCGAAGTTGCGGTCCAGATAGCCGCCCTGCGAGGCGTGGTGCACGCGGTGGTGCGAGGGGGTGTTGAAGACGAACTCGTACGACGGCCACATCCGGTCGATGCGCTCGGTGTGGATCCAGAACTGGTAGAGCAGGTTGATGCCGCCGCAGAAGCCGACGATGAGCGGGTTGACTCCGGCGGCGACCAGCGGCAGGTAGAACATAAAGCTTGTGAATCCGGTCCAGGTCTGGCGTAGCGCGGTGGACAGATTGAACGCCTGTGACGAGTGGTGCACCACGTGGGAGGCCCACAGGATGCGGATCACGTGGTGGCTGCGGTGGGACCAGTAGTAGCAGAAGTCCTGCGCGAACAGGAACAGCGGCAGCGCCCACCAGACGAACGGGATCTCCAGGGGGGTGAGCTCCCATACGGCGGCGGTTGCCAGGCCCGTGCCGAGACCCCAGAGCGCGTCCCAACCGAGGCTTCCCAGGCCCATGCCGATGCTCGTCGCGCTGTCCTTGAGGCCATATCCGAGCTCGTCGTCGTCCGGGTGGAGCCAGTAGGACAACCGTTCGAGGACCATGAGCAGGATGAACAGCGGGACCGAGTACAACACGATGGGGGGAAAGCTGGAAGGCTCCATCGTTCATCCTCCATCTCGGGCTTGATACTAGAGGTACGCGGCCAACGCGAATTCGGATCCCACGTACTGACTCGTTCGCAGCTTTACGTGTTCTCTGGGCGGTTGCAGCGCGATATGCGCCGCAGCGGCCGCGCCACCGGCCAGGTGTCGTCCATGTCGACTGCCCTAGCACGCCCGGCATCGCACACGGAAGATGTCGCCAGGTGGCTACTGGTCGATGTCTACGGGGATCCTTCACGCCTTGGAGGATGGACTACGTGCGGACCGGATCGTGCTGGCGCCTCCTCGGCCAGCCCTCAACATCATGGCTGTCGGCCTGGACAGCGGTGTGCTGGACCTGGCCAGCACACCGCTGCTGCTGCCACTGCTGGCCCTGTGTTCGTGCTGGACCAGCGCTCATGCGGCCTTACGCCAGTCGCCGATGTCGCGGCCGCGGTGCTGTTGTGCTGGGCCGGTGACGCCGTCCTGCTGTTCGACGGCACGGCCGGGTTCCTTACCGGGATGGCCTTGTCCGCAGCGGCGCACGGCTGCTATCGCCTCCTCCAGATGCTTTGCGACGGCGGGCGTGGGAATGCCGTCGGTGGCTTTGCGGGCCCCGATCGCGATCAGCTCCGGGCTGCAGGACCCTGCCGCGACGGTCGCGGCGATTCCGGCGACGACGGCAGCGTGGGGCAGCTGTCGGCGCAGCAGCAGGACCTCGACCAGCACGCGGGTGCCGTCGGGCTCGCCGTGGTTGGTGCGGGCCAGTGCCCAGAGCGCGTCGTGTTCGGCGGTGAGCGACCCTTCGCGGCGGGCCTGGGCCAGTGCAGCCGATCCGGCCGGCGCGCCGGGTGTGGCGAGGAGGACCTCCAGGTAGTGGTCGAGGTTGTCGCTGTGGTCCCAGCGCGTGACAGCCGCGGGTGGCGGGCGACGACCTGGCGGCCGTCGAAGAGCAGCAGCTTGTTCGCGCGCAGCGACACCCCGGCCTTGCGGGCGATGAACCGGGCCGGGATTGAGTAGTAGCACTGGCGGATCACGATGCGGGCGTTGCGCCGGACAGTCGGCGTCAGCGTGGTGCCGACGTCGAAGTCGTCGGCCGGCAGCGGGTGCAGCAGCGGCGCCTCGGCGAACGCGAACCCGATGCTGCCCGGTGAGCCGTGCACGTGCCGGTCGTCCTCGGCGGCGTCGATCGCCGATAGCCGGTCGTTGAGCTCGGCCAGCGATCCGACCTGCGGCGGCGGGACCAGGTCGTTGCGGCGGAACCGGCCACCTTCGTGCTCGACCCCGCCCTTCTCGTGCGCGCCGGCCTTGCCCGGCAGGCAGTAGAACGCGTTGAAGCCGTAGTGCGACCGGAACGCCACCCACCGCTGCGACTCGCTGCGGCAACGACCGAACAGCACCTGCCGCACCGCCGGCTTCAGATTGTCGTAGCGGATGTGCCGGGTCGGGACGCCGCCGAGCACGCGAACGCCCCGACGTGGCCTTCCACGAACCCTCCTGCTGAAGGTCGGTGACGGCACCGGCTTCGCCAGCTCCGGCCACCTCGCCGCCTACGCTGGGCTGGCCCCGGTCACCCGCTCCGGCACCAGC
>NZ_JBFAOU010000385.1:0-2855 GCF_040675365.1 Catellatospora sp. NPDC049609
GAAGACACGACGAGCCCATCGACGCGGCATCCAAAAAGGATCTGCGATCGGACCAGCAACCGCCACCGTCAGCTATTGCGCACAAGATCGTAAGTCCGCGAACAAATCTGTCGTCGGGAGCTGCAGAACAACACGTCTGAGGTCAGCGGTTCGGAGGTGCCGCAACTATGCGCACCCTATTTGCCGGTAGCAGGGCCGTGACGGCGTAGTGGCTGCGTTTGGCGATCGCTTGTTGCCGTCTTTGCCATCGTGACCATGCCGCCGGCAGTTCCGCGGATACAGTGCCCCGAGCCGTAGCCGCTGCGCCGCCCGCCGCCGGCCTCGTCGACGCGCAGCGGACGAAACCCACTCAGGGGGCGATCCCAGCACCACCGGGAGCCAGGGCGGCTCCAGATCAAACGGGGCCGCCCCCGCCACTCGCCGATGCAGCGGTCGTCACCGGGCCTCGCGCCCAAATGCCCGGGTCAGTAGCCGACGAGCTCTCCTGTCAGGTGGCTGACGAGCCGGCAGCGGGCCATCGTGACGCACCTCGGAGGGCCTGGGCGGTACGAGGTGTCCTGAAGCGTTAAGGGTCCTGCCCGAGATTCAAGATCTCCGACAGGACGGCGCGGGCGCGGGTTCCCGCTGGGACTACCGGGCGTCGCGCCGCCGACGCGCGCGCTCGAACTCGGCGACATCCGACATCCAGGGACCGTGCTGTTCGAGTGCGGCGCAGCCGCCGCGGACGAAGGCGCTCACCAGGTTCCGGTATCCGCCGATCCCATCGACCAGGCTGTACTCGACCCGGTACTGCGGATCCGACCCGCCTTCCCCGCGTCGCACCGTCGTGATCCGGGCGATGGAGTCCGCGTAGAAGTGCAGCTGGATCCCCTCGCCCAGCTCCTCGTCCTCGATGGTGAACACTTCGTTGTCCCCTGCAGAGCGATCGGCGACGAACTCCCAGAACTCGGCGGAGGCGGAGCGAGGACCGTCGCGTTGCCACTTCTTCTCGCCGCCCTTGTCGTCGGTGAACGTCAGGGCCGTCTTTCTCGCACTCTCACCCAGGTCGGCGTGGTCGCCGGCCGCCTCCTCGTCGTCTTCCACCGGTGTGCGCTTGGCGCGGTCCGCAGCCTCCGCGCACATCAGGAAGCTCACCGTACGCACCGCGTCATCGACGAGTTCGGGGTACGCGGCTCGCACGGCCGCGTCGACCGTCGCCGCCATCCGGTCCCAGTCGCGCTTGTCAGTGGCCCGCTTTCCCCGCCGCGGATCGAGGCCGATCCGCATCCCGGCGCACGCCTGCTCCGCGGTGGCGATCACACGCATGATCTGGGGCAGCAGCGCGGGGTCGACGGCATCGGGCATCCGCTTCGGCACCGTCGCGCCATGCAGATACTGGCTCGTGTACCTCAGAATCGCAGTGTCGAGTGGCCCGAGGGCTACTCCGCGCGCGGCGCGACGGCGGTCCGCGTGATACTCCTGAGCACGTTTCTCGTTCGGTCCCTCCGTCGCCATGCGCATCGCCGCGCAGACCTGACCGCGCTCAAGTAGATCGATGTCGGCCCCATGGGCGACGAGCCGGCTCCTGTCCCACCGGATGCGCCGAAAGAGCGCGTCGACGTCCGCGGGCGAGGAGAGCAGGACCGGGTCCAGGAGCGCGACGGCAGCGTGCTCGTCGAGCCGGCCCCGGGTCCCGGCGGCGTCGCACAGCGGAAGGACCGCACTCCACAGCAGCAGGTGTCTTGCCAGGTCCTCCCGGATCACCGCAAGATGGGCTTCCCCGATCGGGAACGTGAACGTGCGAGGCTCATGGTTGGCGTCGGCCCCGGCGCCGAGCATCAGCTTCAGCTCGCCGTCCTCACGGATCACGTTCGGGATCCAGCCGCTGCGGCGCGTGAAAACGATGTCTCTCACGGCTCAGGCTTCCCCGGAACGGCGCCGGCTGGACATGGTCGCTCGGGTCCACGGCGGGTAGCAGGCGATGTCGCGGCCCGCCCCGCACCGGCGGTTCACGACCACCGTGCACATTCGACGTCGAGGCGTGGGTCGGTGCGCACCCAGACTTCGCCCGTGGCGGCCTCGGCCGGGGCGTCGACTCGTTCGAGACCGAGAAATTCGATCAACTGGAGCAGTTCGGCTCGTTCGGCTCGGTCGTCGTCGGCATCATGCGAGTCGAAGAAGATGTAGTACTGGTCGCTCGGGTCGACGATGCCCGAATCTGCCCAGATCCGAGCGACTTCTTGGATTGCCGCTGCTTCCGTCGTCATCGTGGCGGCGCGGGCGGCGCCGCGGGTCTCCGGTGACGCGTCGAGGTCGGAGAGGTCGGAGAACCACTGGCCGAAGTAGTCGAGGCCGGCATATCCGTTCTCGAAGAACAGCATCGCGGCCGGAAGGTAGCGGTTGGCCCGGTCGGTCAGGAGGTGTTCCGACCGCGGTTGGTCCGCATCCTTGATCCGGGAGATCACACCCCGACGGGGCATGAGCACGAGACTCTGCCTGGCCGGTTCATCCATGATGGTGTAGGTGTCGGACTCCCGGCCCCGGAAGAACGCAGAGAACGCTACGTACGCCTCCTGAGGGTCGCCCACGGAGACTTGTTGATCGTTGCCATCACCGACGGCGAAGACGAACTGCTTCGGTCCGGGCTGGTAGGGGCGGGCCATGTGCGTCCTTCGTTCACTTGGGAGAGCTCCACCAGTGTAGTGGATCAGTGCACACGTGCCCCTGGCCCTGATCAGACGGCTGACTGCCGCTGGAGTACCAGCCCCAGCTGCGGCCTCTCGTTTGGAGGGTGAACGCGATCAGGCCCACCCCTTTTAGGGGTGGGCCTGATCAGCGATGTTTGTCCGGCGGCGTCCTACTCTCCCACAACGTCC
>NZ_JBFAOU010000386.1:0-2843 GCF_040675365.1 Catellatospora sp. NPDC049609
TACCTGGCGCCGCTGCTGCGCCGCGCCGTCGCCGCCGACGTGCAGGCCCGGCTGTACGCGAAGGTGAACGCCTTCGTCGGGCTGGGCCCGCTGGACAGCCGGCTGCTCAGCGCCGCCATCCGCTGCCCGTGCAGGGTGTACGCGTTGGCGAAGGCGACCACGCCGGTCCGGCTGGGCCGGTGCGCCCACAGGTGGGCCAGGTAGCCGGGCATGGAGCCGCCGTGCCCGGCGTACACGCGCTCGCCGGCCCGCGTCAGCTCCAGGCCGAGGCCGTGGCCGGTGGTCCAGGCGTCGAGGTCGCTCATCACCACCGGCGCGCACATCTCGGCCAGCGTGGCCGGGGCCAGCACCGCCGGGTCCGGGTCGGCCAGGAACGCGGCCCACTTGAGCAGGTCGTCCGCGGTGGACCAGAGCTGCCCGGCGGGCGCCATCGCGCCGGTGTCGGTGCGCGGCTCCTCGTGCAGCGTGCCGTGCCACGGGTGCACCACGTAGCCGCGGGCGAACGGCTCGGCCTCCCGGTGGCTGGTGCGGGTCATGCCCAGCGGCTCCAGCAGCCGCTTGGCGACCAGGTCGGTCCAGTGCAGCCCGGTGAGCCGGTGCACCACCGCACCGAGCAGCCCGTACGCCAGATTGGAGTAGTGATAGGCGCGGTGCGGCGGGTAGGCGAGCTTGTCCGGGGTCAGCGCGGCCAGGAACGTGTCCAGGTCCGGGCCGTCGTGGCGCTCCCACCACGGGCCGTCCGGCTCGCGCTGCAGCCCGGACACGTGGCCGAGCAGCTGGCGCACGGTGATGGCGCTGCCCACCGGGGTGCCGGGCAGGTGCCGGTAGAGCAGGTCGTCCAGCGCCAGCGCGCCCTCGTCGCGCAGCTGCAGGACGAGCACCGCGGTCATGGTCTTGCTGATCGAGCCGATCCGGAACTGGGTGTCGGCGGTGGGCACGCCGGTCGCCGGGTCGGCGCCCGCGGCGCTGAAGTGGACCGGCCGCCCGTCCCGCACCACGGCCGCCACCAGGCAGGGCGTACGCCCCTGGGCCTGGGCCGCGGCCACCAGCTCGTCGATCCGCGCCGCGGTCCGCTCGGTCAGCGTCATCGTCACTCCACCCCTGTGCGCGCGCCCCGGCGCGGCCGTTGTTGCGCTGGACAACCTATGCGGACAACGCCGCCGGGGCCAGGCCGTTACCGTGATCGGCTGGGCGTACCGCCGGATCTGGCCGAACGGACGAGGAGATCCACACCTCCCATCACTGGCGCGAGCGTGACACGATCAGCACGTGGAAGATTGGATGTGGTGGCTACTCCTCGCCGCGGTGGCGGTGATCGCGGAGCTGTTCACCGGCACTTTCGTGCTGCTGATGCTGGGCGCCGGGTTCCTGGCCGCCTCGCTGGTGGGTCTGGCGGGGGCGCCCGGCTGGATCCAGGGCATCGCGTTCATCGTGGTGTCCACGCTCTCGCTCGCGGTGGTGCGTCCGTGGATGAAGCACCGCTTCTTCCGGGGGGATCCCGGCGCCTCGGCGGACTTCTCGGTCACCGAGGGCTCGGACGCGCTGGTCGTGGAGCGCGTAGACGCGGACAACGGCCTCGTCAAGATCGGCGGCGAGCTCTGGCGCGCGCGGCCCTACGACGCCACGAAGGAATACGTCCCGGGTGACCGGGTCCGGGTAGTGAAGGTGGACGGCGCCACGGCGCTGGTCTGGAGGGATTGATGGAGACTTTCGTGACCGCCCTGGTGGTCATCGTGGCACTGATCGTCCTGATCACTCTGATCAAGATGGTCAAGATCGTGCCGCAGCAGCGCAACGACGTGGTCGAGCGGCTGGGCAAGTACAACCGCACGCTGACCCCCGGCCTCAACATCCTGGTGCCGTTCATCGACGCCGTCAGGACCAAGGTCGACCTGCGCGAGCAGGTGGTCAGCTTCCCGCCGCAGCCGGTGATCACGTCGGACAACCTGGTGGTCTCGATCGACACCGTGCTGTACTTCAAGGTCATCGACCCGGTGCGGGCGACCTACGAGATCGCGAACTTCCTGCAGGCGATCGAGCAGCTCACGGTCACCACCCTGCGTAACGTCATCGGCTCGATGGACCTGGAGCGGTCGCTGACCAGCCGCGAGGAGGTCAACCGGCAGCTGTCGGTGGTGCTCGACGAGAACACCGGCCGGTGGGGCGTCAAGGTGACCCGCGTCGAGATCAAGGCGATCGAGCCGCCGCCGAGCATCCGCGACTCCATGGAGAAGCAGATGCGCGCCGAGCGGGACCGCCGCGCCGCGATCCTCAACGCCGAAGGCGTCAAGCAGTCGCAGATCCTGACCGCCGAGGGTGACAAGCAGGCGGCCGTGCTGCGCGCCGACGGTGACCGCCAGGCCCGCATCCTGCAGGCCGAGGGCCAGGCCAAGGCGATCAAGCTGGTCGTCGACGCCATCCACGTGTCCTCGCCCGACAACAAGGTGATGGCCTGGCAGTACCTGCAGGCTCTCCCGCAGATCGCGGCCGGCGCGTCGAACAAGCTGTGGATCGTGCCGGTGGAGCTGACCAAGGCGCTGGACGGCATCGCGTCGACCTTCGGCGGGCTGACCCGCGACCCGAACGCCGCCGAGGCGGCCCGCGAGTCCGGCGCCGAGGCCGAGGCCGAGGCGAACCGGGTGGCGGAGGAGGCGGCCGCGGCCGTCAAGGAGATCGAGATCGAAGCCAGCCGCCTCCCCAAGGAGTGACCTGAGCTGGTACGCGTGACGGGGCCGGTGGCGAAGCCACCGGCCCCGTCGTGTGCGCGCACAGCCGCCCCACGCACACGTACGCATAGCGTTAAGAAGGTGCCCTTCCTTTCAGCAGGTGCAGGTGGTCCAGGT
>NZ_JBFAOU010000387.1:0-2838 GCF_040675365.1 Catellatospora sp. NPDC049609
GTCGATGCGGCCCCTTGACACACAGAGGCGCTATAAGGTCACTGCCCGCCCGGCCAGCACCGCGAGGTGGTGCGCCGGCGGGCAGACGACAGATCAACAGCAAGGACACCCAGACTGCGGGGTCAGTCGTAAGCAAGAGTCAGGCCGCCTACCGGCAGCTATCAGTCTCACAATCGTGGCTGTCGCCGACGGATCCCGTCGAGGGCAGGATCTTCGTTGTCCGCCAGGCGTTGGGAGAATTTGATCGACGTGTAGGTCGGTCCGCGGTCGCTGTGGTGGATCAACTCGCCGGTCGCGGACGTCGCGTGAGCAGATCCCGTATTCGAGCGCGCCGAGGACGAGTCAGTGTCGCACCGGTCGGAGGTCTTCCCGCCGATGATGCGGTTGGAGAACGCGTCGCGGGCCGCGGCCAGCCACAGCACGCCCTGCCCGGTGACGATGCGGGTCGCGTCGGCGACCCGCAGCCGGTTCGGGGCGCCGGCGGTGAAGTCCCGGTTGACCGGGTCCGGCGCCGGGTCGGCTTTCGGGTTCTGCCGGGTGGAGCCGCCGCGCCAGCCCCGGCGCCGGAACGCCCCGGCCAGACCGTGGGTGCGCATCAGCCGCTCGACCCGCTTACGGCAGACGCGGATGCCGCGGCGGGCCAGGGTCGCGTGCACGCGTGGGCTGCCGTGGGTCTGCCCGGACCGGTCGTGGATGTCGACGGTCTCGGTCAGCAGGCCGCGGTCTTCGACCTCCCGCGGCCCGGGGTCGGCTTCGCGGGCCACCCCAGCCGTACTAGGTCGACGGGGCGACCTGCAGGACCCGGAGGACGGGCTCGACCCCGAAGCGGTCGCGCAGCTCGGTCACGAGCGTCATGACCGTCGCCGGGTCGGGTCGAGTTCCGAGGCGAAAAAAGCCGAGGCGGCCTTGAGGACCTCGTTGGCTCTGCACAACTCAGCGACCTCTCTGCGCAGCCGGCGCAGCTCCTCGGCCTCGGCGGTGGCCGGCTGGTCGAAGCACTCACCGTGGTCGGCCTGGTCCTGGCGGATCCAGTTGCGCAGCGCCTCGGAATGCACGCCGACCTGCCCGGCCAGGCGCTTTATGACCGGTTCGGGGCCGGACTCCCGGTAGAGCCGCACAGCGCACTGACGCAGCTCTACCGGGCACTTGCGAGGGCGCGGGCACAGAGAATCTCCTGCTCAGTGCCTATCAGACCATGATCGAAAGTCTCCGGGCCACCGGAGGAACCTCAGTCCCCTGTTGTCGGAGCAACACCCGCCACGATCCGGCAGTAACCCAGCACACTTCGGCGAACCACACCACCGGCTGTTCCGTACAAGTAGGGACGATGAAGTGAACGGGTCGGGAGTGTGGCATGCGGGCTTGGCTCCACAAGACGGTGGGAGGGCTGCCTAAAGCCTTTTGGTATCTTTGGTGCGGTACGGTGATCAGCCGGTCGGGCGCATTCATCGTGCTATACCTTCAAATGCACATGGTGACAAGGTATGGTTTCTCCGCCTCGCTCGCCGGCCTCATTCTCGGCCTGTTCGGCGGAGGTATGGCGATCGGCTCACTCCTCGGTGGAGTGATCGCCGATCGCTACGGTCGTCGCGCTACGCTGTTGGTCGCCAACATCGCGATGGCGCTGACTGCGGGCGCGCTAGGACTGGTTAATGACCCGTTGACGGTTGGCACACTCGTAGCTCTATACGGGTTCTGTAATGGCTTCGGTCGACCCGCATTCAACGCAGCCATGATTGATATACTTGAGCCGACCGTAAGACTACGTGGTGTCAATCTGAACTACTGGGCCACCAACTTAGGGTTCTCTTTATCCGCGATACTTGCCGGAGCTCTCGCCCTAACTCCACACTTCACAGCATTCGCGCTCAATGCCGCAGCTCTGTTGATAATGGCTGCGATCGTGTTCAGGCTAGTTCCGGAGACGCGGCCGGGCTCTGGTGCCGCCAGAGAATCCCGGGCAGGCGGAAGCATCCGAGTCGTCTTCCGAGACCGGGTCTTTATGGCGTTCGTTGCACTGAACCTCGGACTCTGGGTGATCATTGAATCGTCCCAACTTATTCCGATCGCCTTAAATCAGCGTGGATTGAATGTGGCGGATTTTGGATGGATTATTGCAGTCAATGGGATCATGATCGTAATTGGCCAGTTGTTCGTGCCGGGGTTGATAGCGGGACGACGTCGAACGCCAATATTGGCGGTGGCGGCAATTCTAATCGGATGTGGTATGGGCGCTGTCGCCATAACCGATTCGGTTCCCATGCTGATGATTTCGGTAGCAATCTGGACGGCAGGCGAAATGCTCAATGCCCCGATCCATGGCACCTACCTGGCCGAGCTCTCGCCTCCGGCATTGCGCGGCACTTATCAAGGTGTGGCGGCGACTAGTTACACACTCGCTAAATTCGTTGCTCCGATTGGCGGTGGCGTGCTGTTGGATTCGACTCAGCCCATGGCGTTGTGGCTGGCACTGGCAGCACTTGGGGTACTACTGGCGCTTGGCTACACGGTGACCGGTGCCTCGCGTGATGCGAGGGCCAAACGCGATCAGGCGCGTTTGCTGCACCGATAGGTGACATCTGAGAGCGTTGTTCATGAGGTGCTGGTCCATGCTCGGTGACTGAGGGTCATTCAAACTCAAACTGAGCTTGACCCGGTTCTCCGGACACCGATCCTGAGGTGACACTGTCACCCGGGGAAGGAGTTCGAATGCCCGCACCACACCCGGCCGAGTTCCGTCAGAGGGCAGTCGAGCTGGCCCGGTTGAAGGACCGGCCCGTCTCGCAGTTGGCCAAGGAGCTCGGGATCTCCGAGTCTTGCCTGCGCAACTGGATGAAC
>NZ_JBFAOU010000388.1:0-2826 GCF_040675365.1 Catellatospora sp. NPDC049609
GGACCGGTGCTCGGGCACCGGTCCCGCGCTGTCTGTGTTATCCCGAATCGAACACATAAGTGCAGGTGATAGGGGTAACTTCCGATCTGGAGCCTGACTCGGTCCGCTCGCATCGGGGGTACGCCAATGTCGCTTTCCGCTTCGCAACCGGTGGAGCCGGTCGGGCCGGTCGAACCACGCGGGCAGAGCGCGCTGCATCACCGGCCCGCGGTGGTCACCGCCGCGGCCGCGATCCTCGGCCTGCTCGCGCTGCTCAACCTCGTCAACGCGATCCTGCACCTGGCCGCCATCAACGCGATCCTCAACCGGTTGCGGGTCAGGGCGGTGCTGGAGGGGGTGAACCCGGCCGACCTCAACGCGATCGAGACCACCCTGAAGACGGCGCTGATCGTCAGCGCCCTGCTCCTGGTGCTGGTCGCGATCATCCTGCTGGCCCTGGCCTGGGGCGTGTGGCAGGGCAACCGGCCCGCCCGCATCCTCACCTGGGTGGCCTGCGGCCTGGGCGTCCTGCTGGCGTGCTGCGGGCTCTCCGGTGCCACCAGTCTCGGCACCGCCAACGTGACCGTGCAGGGCGGGGGCGACCCGTCGGTGACCCGCGGCGCCCAGGCGCTGGTCGACTCCTTCCCCGGCTGGTGGGCCGCGCTCACCGGACTCTCCTCCGCCGCCCAGATTCTCGGCTACATTGCCACTGCCGTGCTGCTCGCCCTCCCGGCCGCCAACGCCTTCTTCAACCGGACGCGGGCGCTGCCGCCGGCGACGACACCCCCGCCGACCGTCTGAGGTGAGCCGATGTCCTCCTCCGCCAGCACCGCCGTCCCCGCGGCGCAGAGCCAGGCCGACCAGGCGCCGGAGCCCGCCGGCGAGCGCCGCACGGCACTGGTCACCGGCGCGACCGCCGGCATCGGCCGCGCGTTCGCGGTGCGGCTGGCCTCCGACGGCTGGGACCTCGTCCTGGTCGCCCGGGACACGGCCCGGCTGGCCGAGTTCTCCGAGGCACTGAGCAGGACCTACGGCGTGCGGGCCGCGGTCCTCTCGGCCGACCTGTCCACCACCGACGGGTGTGAGCTGGTGGAGGAACGGCTACGCGATTCGGCCCGGCCGGTGGACCTGCTGGTCAACAACGCGGGCCTGTCGCTCAACACCCCGTTCCTCAAGTCCACTGTGGAGCAGGAGCTGCACCTGATCGCGGTGAACGTGCAGGCGGTGATGCGGCTGACCCACGCGGCGCTGCCGGTGATGGCGCAGCGCGGCCGGGGAGATGTCATCAATGTCTCATCTGTCGCCGGGTTCGGCGCGGCGATGCCGGGCAGCACCTACCCGGCGAGTAAGGCATGGGTGACCAACTTCAGCGAGTCGGTCGCGCTGTCGGTCGCGCACCAGGGCGTACGCGTGATGGCGCTGTGCCCCGGATTCACGCGGACCGAGTTCCACGACCGGGCGGGGATCAACATGACGAAGACCCCGGAATGGCTGTGGCTGCAGGCGCCCCAGGTCGTCGCGGACGGCCTGCGTGACCTGCGGCGTGGCCGCACGGTGAGCGTGCCGAGCTGGAAGTACAAGGTGCTGGTGGGGTTCATGCGGCACACCCCGACCCGGCTGCTGCGGCGGCTGGCCCGCGGGGCACGGGTGCGCACCGGTCGCGACACCGAGGGCGACAGCTGACGCTCCGCAAGACCCGTACCGGAATCCGGGACACCCCCTTGATCGAGCTCTCAGGATCGGCGAGTAGTGTCGCTGCCATGTCCGACCGCGACGACCTGCGTAAATTCATCACTGATCTCGCGGTGGTGCGAGGGAAGGTAGTCCTGTCCTCTGGGAAAGAGGCTGACTACTACGTCGACCTTCGCCGGATCACGCTGCACCACGCCGCCGCGCCGCTGGTCGGGCGGGTGCTCAACGAGCTGACCGCCGACTGGGATTTCGACGCCGTCGGTGGCCTCACGCTGGGCGCGGACCCGGTCGCCACCGCCATGCTGCACACCTCGTCCCGCCCCCTGGACGCCTTCGTCGTCCGCAAGGCCGGCAAGGCACACGGCTTGCAGCGCCGCATCGAGGGACCGGACGTGGCCGGCCGCCGCGTGCTCGCTGTCGAGGACACTTCGACTACGGGCGGTAGCGTTCTCGCCGCTATTGATGCACTGCGGGAGGCGGGTGCCGAGGTCATCGGTGTTGCGGTTATTGTCGATCGAGGCGCGGGCGATACGGTGCGTGCTGCCGGACTGTCGTACCGAGCCGCCTATACGTTGGCGGACCTTGGCCTGTCGGCCTAACGGAACTCCGATCCGTACCTGGTAATATGTAGGTGGATCGATGCTGTTGTTGGAAGGAAGAAATCACGTGGGAACAGCTCTGGTGGAAACCCCGCTGCCTCAAATCTCGCCCCTCGCTGGTGAGCCGATCGAGCGCGCCGACGCGGAGCGCCTCGCTGGCGTCCTCAAGGCGCTCGCCGACCCGGCCCGCCTCCGGCTGCTGAGCCTGATCCAGTCCGCCCCCGAGGGCGAGGCATGCGTTTGTGACCTGACCGCGCCGCTGGGCCTGTCCCAGCCGACTGTCAGCCACCACCTGCGCATCCTCACCGAGGCCGGCCTGCTGAACCGTGACAAGCGCGGTGTGTGGGCTTACTACAGCCTGGTGCCGTCTGCCATCGCCACCGTCGCCGAGCTTCTGACGCCGCCGCGCAAGCGCGCGACCAAGAAGGCTCGCTGACACGCGGCAATGCCCTGATGCGCCCCACGGCGCATCAGGGCCGCCGAAGGCCGGGCGGTGAAGCCGTTCGTCGAGGAGGGCCTGCCCCGGCTGGCGGCCGTGGCCGCGCTCGACAAGCTG
>NZ_JBFAOU010000389.1:0-2822 GCF_040675365.1 Catellatospora sp. NPDC049609
GTGGACCCTCGACAAGTCCTATCGTTCCAGATCGGAGGCACTTTCGCTTTCATGATCGGCTATGCGGACCGACGCTCATGAAAGAGCGAGGCTAACACCAGGGATGATGTGCGGCGTGACCGACGCTGACGCTGAGCCCAACGACGAGAAGACGACCAAGGGTAAGACCACCCGAGAGATCGTGATCCACGTGGCTCCGCGTGGTGCCTTCCCGAAGATCGTCAACCCGCTCGAGGAGCTTCAAGAGAGCATCAAGCGGTGGACCTTCGAGGCTTCCCCGTTCGTCCGGTTGGCAGAGGAGATCAAGGCTAAGCATGAGGGTGCGCTGAGTGAGGCCTTCTCGCCGATTAGGTGGGGACTCGCCGACGCAATACAGCAGTCGCTTGGACGACCGATCTTTATGGCTTACCAGGAGAACGTTCGCCGATTGTTCGACTTCAGCTCGGTCCTGCCGAACTACAGCAAGCTGCTTGAGGGCATTCTCCCGAAGATCGAGTACGGTGAGCTGTTCCGGCGACTTCAGCCGGCAAACTGGGCCGACGTTCCCGACGACATCGACCCCTTCGCGCTGATCGACCTCGCCGAGGAGGGCATTCCCACGGCGTGGGTCCCTCGTGCTGAGGTGCTGGTGGCACTCGTCAGCGCGGACGTTGACAAGCGCCTGCAGGTACTTCTTGACCATCAGGGTCAGGTACTCGAAGACTGCGATGTGACGTTGTCGGAGACGTCCCAGGGTGCACACGCTGAGCAGATGGTTCTGCTTGTCCAGGCGGTCGCCTCCGCTCGGCTCTGCCTTTTCGCGCCCGCACAGGCGATCGCTGCTTCTGTGCTAGACACCCTGATCCGCAAGAGCATGTCGCCGGGGGAGAAGTATTCGGCGTGGCTAAGGAAGCACCCCGCAGACAAGTCGTGGCCCATTGGACAGATGCGGTACTTCACGGCGATGACACCCATGAGCCGGGCGTTCAAGGAGTTCTGGAAGAGCAAGGGCGACCCAATCCCCGACGCCTTCAACCGCCACGCCAGTACTCACGCCGCTGGGGCGATCCAGTACACCGAGGGCAACGCCCTGGTTGGGGTCATGCTCGCCGTGTCGGTGCTTCGAGAACTCCATGAGAAGGATGAGGAGGCTCGCCGGGCAGCCGAAGCGGAGGACGAGGAGGACAACGTCTAAGGACGCTCGACCAGCAGTGCGGCCCGGCTTCGTGAGTCTGCGAGAGCTGGGCCGATCTGTGTCTGCCGACGGATCAGTCCTCCGGATGAACGCCGTTCTTCCGCAGCAAGGTCCTGATCCACTCGCGGGACAAGCCGGTCTCCGCCACGAGATCACGCATCCGTGTGCCACCGCGAGCAGCATCGACGATCGAGGTCGTCAGCGTCTCTCGTGCGGTGCGCAGGCGGTCCTGGCTGGTGACGACCGCCGCCTTGGCGTCATCCAGAGCAGCCTGTGCGGCGCGGTACTCAGAGACAGCGGCCGTGAGGTCCATGCAGGGAGCATGGCAGGCCACTGATCTTGGCCAGGCAGGAACGGCTAGGTTGGCCAAGTAAGTATGGTCTTGTTGGCCTAGTAAGGGTTAGGGTGTGGGCAGCCCTCGCCGTTCGCGCACGCACCGCCGGGCGGCGAGGTGCATTCAACCTTTCGGTCACCCTCACCTCGCTTGAGCAGGTAAATCGGCGTGTGCACCGTTAGACAGACGTCTATGCCTCCTTGGCGTCATTGGTGCAAGGGCAACCGCACCACACCGAGGAGGAACCATGACCACCACCGCCGATACGTTCGCCGCCATCAACGCCGGTGACGCCATCACCCTGACCCTCACGGACGGGACCACCCTCATCGGGGAGTTCGTCGGGGTCACCGCGAAGGGCGCCACGCTCATGGTCGACGGCAAGTCTCGTACCTGCACCCTCGCGAAGATCGCGGGCGTGGCTGCTCCGGAGGCGACTACGCCGGCCAAGCCCGAGAAGGAGACCCCCGAGGACATGACCACCGCCGAGGTCGCCGACATCTTCGAGATCCCCGCCAAGGAACTGCGCAAGGCCACCCGTGCAATGGGCCTGGGCGTGGCGCGTGGTCGTCGGTACTACTTCTCCGAGGACGACGTCAAGGCGATCAGCAAGCACCTTGCGCAGGTCGAGGTTGAGGCCAAGGCCGCCGCCGAGGAGGACGCGAAGGAGGCCGAGACGGTCGCCGCGTGATCGTCCTCGCGATCGTGACCGCAGGCGCGGTGGCAGCGTTTGCCGTGCCTGCGGCTCTTCTCGACCACACCCACTTCCGTTACTGCGGCAAGCACAGGAGGAGTCGATGACGCCCCAAGAGGCCTTCAACAAGGTCTACGACACGATGACCGAGGTCGCCCCCAACATCGAAGGCCCCACCGAGGAGCTGTTGCTCCTGATCTCCCGCCTCGCAGATCTGCTCGCGGATGAGGAAGCGCCCGCGCGCCAAGGCTGACGACATCCCCGCACCAGGAAGCCCTCGATCACTGGAATTGACCGGGGGCTCTTCCATAGCCTACCGAGCGGCGAACCCGCGACGACGCCGAGAACGCGATCTTCGCCTACATCGACGGCTGGTACAACCGCGAACGCATCCAGAAGGACCTCGACTGGCTTCCCCCGGACGAGTACGAGGCCGTCTGGTACACAAAGAACATCGATACACCCGACTCCGTCAACACCCCCTTGAGCAGGCCGTAGCCTGCTAACCGCATCTCCGGGTCATCGGGATGCTCTTATAGAAGTCAAGCCCGATGGAGTGCTTCGAAGTCGGCCTTGATCGCGTGATAGACCTCGCGGGCGAGATATCGCTTCAGGCAGCG
>NZ_JBFAOU010000390.1:0-2801 GCF_040675365.1 Catellatospora sp. NPDC049609
CTGAAGACACGACGAGCCCAGCGACAAGACATCCAGAAAGGATCTGCGATCGGACCGGCAGCCGCCACCGTCAGCTATTGCGCACAAGATCGTAACTACTTGGTGTCGGTCTTGGTTGCCGATGCGGCTGGTCGCTTGTTCGGTCGGTAGCTGGGTCCGTTCATGAAGACCTGGTGGCTGGTGTTGATCAGCCGGTCGGGCAGGGACTCCGCGACGACGGGGTTGGGGAACAGCGGATACCAGTCGACTGGGCTGCGGTTGGAGGTCAGGACCACGGACTTGGCCACGCGGGTGCGTTCGGAGACCAGTTCGTAGAGGTCGTCGGCCTGGACGGCGGTGAGCTCGCGCATGGCGAAGTCGTCGAGGATGAGCAGGTCGGGACGTACGAGTTCGCCGAGTCGTTTGGCCCAGGTGCGGTCGGCGTGCCCGCCGGCGAGGTCGGCCAGGGCGCGGCTGGTCTTGGTGAAGCGCACGAGTGCGCCGCGGCGGACGGCCAGGTGGCCGAGGGCTTGGGCGACGTGGGTCCTGCCGACCCCGACCGGCCCGTAGAGGATCACCGATTCGCCTGCTTGCAGCCAGCGCAGTGCGGCCAGGTCGCGGATCTGCGCGGCGGGCAGTTTCGGGCTGGCGGCGAAGTCGAACTCCTCGAGGGTCACCTGGTTTTCGAACCGGGCCTTGATGATGCGGCGCTGGATGGCCATGTTCTCCCGGCGGGTGATCTCGTCGTGGCAGAGGACCTGCAGGAACTCCAGGTGTCCCAGTTCACCGGCGTTGGCCTGGATGAGGCGGGCGTCGAGGGTCTGCAGCATGCCGGACAGCTTCAGCGCGCGCAGGCTGTCGTGCAGCGCGGGTTCAACGATGCTCACAAAAGTCTCTTCCTGTGCGGTAGGTCGGTCGGTGCGGTTCAGATGACGTGCTCGGAGTCGCCCAGGCCAAGGCGGGCGGGGCTCGGCGTGGACAGGTCGATCGCGGGCGCCTCGCTCGGGATGGGCAGGGTGACGACGTCCGCGAACAGCCGCGAAGGGCCGTGCAGGAACGCGCCGGCGCCGCCGTCGCCGCTGCCCGGTGCGACCGGCTCGGTCTCCGCTCCCACGGCCAGGATTCCCTTGATCGTGCGGTAGGACGGGTCGCCGACCGCGATGGCCTTGGCGCAAGCGGCCTCCAGCCGCTGCGGCGTGTACTTGGCGGCCAGGCCGACGATGCCTTGGGCGGCCCGCAGCCGGAACACCGCGCCGATCTCCAGCAGCAGGTCGATGACCTCGGCGCAGGCCGGGCCGATGTCTTCGGCTTGGCGGCGGCACCAGTCCGGCGTCCTCACCTGGAACGCGACCTTCTCCGGCGGGTAGTGGCTGGTCAGCGTCTGCTTGCCGGCCGCTTTGCGCACGTGGGTGGCGACCAGCTGGGAGTTGTGGAAGATCTGCACCGTCGACTCGGTGGCTCGGGCGTCGACGCGCTGGCCCAGGTACTGCCATGGCACCGAGTACAGGGTCTTGCCGACCTTGATGTGGATGTCGGGGCCGACCGTCGCCGTCGACCACGACGCCAGCACGAACTGCCGCGCCGGCAGGCTGACCAGTGCCGTGGCCTCGACTGCTTCGAACACCGACAGCGGCGAGGCGCCCTGCAGCGGCCGGCACGAACGCCGCCCGGCGACCTGCAGGCACCAGTCGACCGCGGCCTTACGCATCTGATCCACCGAGGCGAACTCACGTCCGCGCCAGAAGCTGTCACGGATATAGGGCATCGGCCGCTCGACCCGGCCCTTGTCCCGGGGCTTGGCGCGTCGGGCCGGGTCGACCAGGACCCGGTAGTGATCGGCCAGTTCCGCATACGACCGGTTGATCTTCGGGTCGTAGAGGTCGGGGCGGGCCACGCCGGTGGCCAGGTTGTCGGGCACCAGCCGCGCCGCGGCCCCGCCGCAGAACGCGAACGCCGCGACGTGAGCCGCTGTCCACGACTGCTGGTCCATGGTCAGCGTCGGTCTCACGAACATGTGCCTGGAGCAGGTCAGGACCATCACGAACGCCCACACCTTGCGCCGCCGGCCCGTCGCCGGGTCCAGCCACGAGCCCAGCAGGCCGTAGTCGATCTGCGCCTCCGAGCCGGGTTCGACCTCGTCGCGCAGCACGACCACCCGGTCGCGGCGAGTCTCCTCGGGCATGTTGTCGGCGACATACCGCTTGATCGACGCGTAGCTGGCCTGCAGCCCGCGCTCATCACGCAGCCGCTGCCAGATCGTCGCCTGGGTGACCCCCGGCTTGAGCTGCGCCTTGATGTATTCGTGGTGCTCAGCGATCTGCGGCCACGTCGTCTTGCGCAGCCGCGTGTCGACCAACTGCGGGAACCAGCCCATCACCAGCCGCGCCCACTCCGCCTGCGACATCACCGGCCCGCCCGGCGCCAGCCCGGCCTCGATCGCCGGAGCCACGTACTTGCGGACCGTCTTGCGGTCCAGCCCCAGGCTCTCGGCGACCTGATTGATCGACCGGCCCGCATGCCAGTGGATCAGAATCTCGGTCACATCGACCACGACAAACGTCCTCCTCGCCATCAGGTCCCTCGCCCAGCACAGGCGAGAGGAACTTGCTTCTGATCACGAGGACCTCTCAGCCGCTCACTTTCCCATGGGCAATTAACGGCTCTGACGCAGACTTGATGATCGACGGACGCTAATGAGCGTCGGCTGTGGCGGCGTTGTACTGCTGTAGTGAGGTCATTTCATCCTGATTGGCGTCGATGTCGAGTGGTGTAGGGCCAGGATCGCTCGCGCGATGGTGCCGGTCTTGCTGACGGTGCAGCGG
>NZ_JBFAOU010000391.1:0-2783 GCF_040675365.1 Catellatospora sp. NPDC049609
GACGGCGGCGGGCTGGACGGCGGCGGGGTGGTGCCGACGGGCACGAGCTGCCACTGCTGGTTGTTGCCGCCCCAGTCGTCGTACTGGACGATGTTGGCGCCGTCGGCGGTGGACGCGCCCTGGACTTCGAGGGCCTTGTTGCTGTGCCGGCTGATCAGCCGGACGTAGCCGCCGGCGGAGTCGGCCAGGCGCCACTGCTGGTTGTTGGTGTTGTTGTCGGTCCACTGGACGATGGCGGCGCCGTTGGCGGTGGAGTTGTTGGAGACGTCGAGGACCTTGCCGGAGTGGCGGGACTTGAGGCGGTAGTAGCCGCCGCCGGAGTCGACGAACTGCCACTGCTGGTTGTTGGCGGTGCCGGTGGTCCACTGGGTGATGCGGCCGCCGTCGGCGGTGGAGAAGTTGTACACGTCCAGCGCCTTGCCGCTGTTGCGGTTGACCAGCGTGTACCACGCGCTGGTGTCGATCGACGTCGGCGAGGACGGCGCGGGGCTGGACGGACCCGGGCTGGACGGTGGGGTGCTGTTGAGGGCGTTGAGGGTCGAGGTGTAGGCGGCCTTCTTGTTGCCGGAGGAGTCGAACAGCAGCGGGTTCTGGCCGGTGCGCCAGGAGTCGCTGTCGCGGATGCCCCACACGGTGATGCCGTTGCAGCGGGCGACGGCCAGGCAGGCGCGGGTGACGGTGTCATACACGGCGGCCTGGTTGGAGCCGGAGATGTCGAGCTCGGTGATCTGCACGTCGACGCCGAGGTTGGCGAAGCGCTGCAGGTTGGCCTGGTAGTCCGAGGGCACCGAGTTGCTCAGGTGGGACTGGAAGCCGACGCAGTCGATGGGCACGCCGCGGGCCTTGAAGTCCTGGACCATGTTGTAGATGCCGGTGGACTTGGCGTTGATCCCGTCGGTGTTGTAGTCGTTGTAGCAGAGCTTCGCGCCGGGGTCGGCGGCTCGGGCGGCGCGGAAGGCGGCCTCGATCCAGTCGTTGCCGGTCCGCTGCAGGTTGGAGTCGCGCCGCGCGCCGGAGGTGCCGTCGGCGTACGCCTCGTTCACCACGTCCCACGAGTGGATCTTTCCGCGGTACTTGGTCGCGACCTGCGTCACATGGTTGATCGCCGCCGAGCGCAGCGCGCTGCCGGACATGTTCTGCGCCCAGCCGGGCTGCTGCTGGTGCCAGAGCAGGGCGTGGCCGCGGATGCTCATCCCCCGGCTCTGGGCGTGATTGACGATGCGGTCGGCGTTGGTGTAGGTGAAGTTGTTCTGGGACGGCTCGGTGGCGTCCCACTTCATCTCGTTCTCGGCGGTCACCGAGTTGAACTCGCGGTTGAGGATGTTGACGTAGGTCGAGTCGCTGAGCTTGAACGCGGCGACCGCGGTGCCGAAGTAGCGGCCGCGTTCGGCGGCGGAGGTGCCGAGGGTGGTGCCCGCGCTGGCGGAGTTCGCCAGGGCGATCGTGGTCAGCGCGGTGGCGGCCACGAGCATCGTGGCTGTCAGCGCCGCGCGGAACGTGCGGGTTCGTTTCATTGCCGTCTCCTGGGAGCGGTGGACAGGTCCGTGGAGCCGCCGGGCAGGTGCCCGACGGTGCGGTAGGGGCGCTGCAGACCGGTCCGGGTGGGCATGGGCGTGCCCGCCGACCGGAGTGGTGCTGCCGGCCGTCTCGCCGTCGTCGACGGCGGGCGGTCGGTGCGGGGACCGCTGGTGCGGTCGCCCGCTCTGCCGGGTCCGCCGGGCGCGGTGAGTGCCCGGCGGACCCGGCAGAGGGATCGGGTCACGGCATCAGCGCTGCAGGGTCAGCAGGCCGGGCCGGTAGGGCAGCAGGCCGTAGTCGCCGCCGGAGCTGGGCGAGCGGCCCTGGTAGAGCAGCTGCAGGTTGCAGGGGTCGATGGTCATGGTCTGGTCGGCGTTGGTGCGGATCAGCTCGCCGTGGCTGATGTCGTTGGTCCAGGTGGCGCCGCTGTTGGCCTTGCCCGCGAACGGGTTGCTCTCGCTGGCGGCCTGCGGGGTCCACGACCCGCCCAGGCTGCTGGAGGTGAACGAGCGGAAGTAGCGGCCCTGCGACCCGATCGCCTCGACGATCATGAGGTACTGGTTCTGGCCCGCGACCTTGTAGACCTGGACGGCCTCGAACAGGTTGTTGGTGGTGTCGCTCATGATCACGGTGGAGGTGGAGCCGAAGCTGCCGGGGAAGTTGCCGATGGGCATGCTGGCCCGGTAGATCTTGCCGTTGTCACCGGCGAAGAACAGGTACATGTTGGTGCTGTCACCGATGACGGCCTGGTCGATCGGGCCGGTCTGGGAGCCGGAGATGCTCCCGGAGAACAGGGTCTGCGGGGCGGACCAGCCGTTGGGGTTGGTGGGGTCGCTGGAGGTGCGGTAGGAGAACGCCGGGCCGCCCCACTGGTAGGCCAGGACCCAGATGTTGCGGGGGGCGAAGTAGAACAGCGACGGCGCGACGGTGCCGGAGTTCATGGTGTTCTGGCTGGCCGAGGCCATCTCGGACCAGTTGGTGAAGAGGCTGAAGTTCATCGAGCCCCAGCTGGATCCGAAGTCGTGGGTGGTGGCGTAGACCAGGTGCCGGCCGTTGTAGGGGGCCGTGGTGAAGTCCTTGAGCGACACCCAGCCCGACTTCGGCTGGGCGAGCGGGCCGGTCGACGTCCACCGGTAGCTCGACGGCAGCGAGCACTGGCCGGGCGGGTTCGACGGCGGCGGGCTGGACGGCGGCGGGGTGGTGCCGACGGGCACGAGCTGCCACTGCTGGTTGTTGCCGCCCCAGTCGTCGTACTGGACGATGTT
>NZ_JBFAOU010000392.1:0-2762 GCF_040675365.1 Catellatospora sp. NPDC049609
CCAGATCTGTTTCATACCAAAGGAATCATCACGAGGATGAAATAAATTGGCACTGGCTTAAATAGCACCCTGTTGAGTTCTCAAAGAACAAGCACGCACCGCGACCGCGTCAGGTTTCCCTGACCCCGTCTCCGGGGCAACTCCTCAAGCTTACCCATCCGGCCTCTCCGTGTCAAACCCGAATTTTCGGATCTGTGCGGTTCGTCCGTTTGGACACCCCGAACACGCTGAACCGCTGAGGTCCGTACGAGGTTCGAGGAGAACCAGTGACCCGGCCGACGGTTCCTTCCGAGAAGAATCTCGGCGAACTCATCCGCCCGGCTCGTCACCGGCTCGGTAACCATACCCGGTTGGTTTCATCCGATCAAATCGGCCCCACCCGGTGCGCTCCGGCCTCTTTGCTCCGACCTTCCGGTCTCGGCTGTTTTGTCCGTTCCGCGCTGGCAGAGAGAACATTACGGGGGACGCGGCGCCGATCGCAAATCGGCGGGCCGCGTCCCCCGTCACATCATGGGCGGCGAGCTATTTCCGCAGCTCAGCGCCTGCAATCGTCTTCTTGCCGCGGCGCAGCACCAGGTACCGCCCGTGCAGCAGCAGGTCCGCGGACACCGGCTCGTCGGCGTCGGTCACCCGTTCGTTGTTGACGTACGCGCCGCCCTCGCCGACCGCGCGCCGCGCTTCGCCGAGGCTCGCCGCCAGGCCGGCCTCCTTGAACAGCACCGCGACGCTCGGCAGCTCGTCGACCTCGACCAGGCCGGCCTCGGCCAGCGCCGAACGCAGCGTGGCCGGCGCCAGGTCCGTCAGCGCGCCCCGGCCGAACAGCGCCTGCGACGCCGCGACGACCTGCTCGCACTCCTGCTTGCCGTGCAGCAGCGTGGTCAGCTCCTCGGCCAGCGCCCGCTGCGCCGCCCGCGCGAAGGGCCGCTCCGCCGTCTCGCGCTCCAGCTCCTGCAGCTCCTCGCGGGACCGGAAGCTGAAGTACTTCAGGTAGCGCACCACGTCGCGGTCGTCGGTGTTGATCCAGAACTGGTAGAACGCGTACGGGCTGGTCATCGACGGGTCGAGCCAGATGGCGCCGCCCTCGGTCTTGCCGAACTTCGTCCCGTCGGCCTTGGTGACCAGCGGCGTGGTGAACGCGTGCACGGGGCCGGCGCCGCGGCGGCGGATGTAGTCCACGCCCGCGGTGATGTTGCCCCACTGGTCGGAGCCGCCGAACTGCAGCCGGCAGCCGTACCGCTGGTGCAGCTCGAAGTAGTCGTGGGACTGCAGCAGCTGGTAGCTGAACTCGGTGTAGCTGATGCCGGTCTCCAGCCGGTTGCGCACCACGTCACGGGCCAGCATCTTGTTCACCGGGAAGTGCTTGCCGACGTCGCGCAGGAACTCGATGGCCGACAGCGCCGAGGTCCAGTCCAGGTTGTTGACCATGCGGGCGGCGTACTGGCCCTCGAAGTCGAAGAACGGCTCCACCTGACCGCGGATCTTCTCGACCCAGCCCTGCACCACCTCCGGCGAGTTCAGGGTGCGCTCCCCGCTGTCCTTGGGGTCCCCGATGAGGCCGGTCGCGCCGCCGACCAGCAGCAGCGGCCGGTGCCCGGCGAGCTGGAACCGGCGCGCCGTGCAGATCTGCGCGAAGTTTCCGAGGTGCAGGCTCGGCGCGGTGGGGTCGAACCCGACATAGAACGTCAGCGGTCCCGCCGCCAGGTCTTCGCGCAGCTCGTCAAGGCCGGTGCAGTCCTGCAGCAGGCCACGCCACTGCAGATCATCGAGGATGTCCGTCACGCCGTCGATTGTCGCGCATCGCCGTCACCCGGCGGCAACCCGGTTTCCCCTGCTGGCCGCCACGGCGACGCGCCCGGCGGGTGACCTCGCCGAGCCGGTCCGCAGCAGGACCGGCGTCACGCCGTGCCGAGCCCGCCGAACCTGGCACGGCGCGCGGGCTTGCCGCGGTCGGCCGGCGGGCATAGCGCGGGCATGGAACTGTCCTTCCTCCGAGCCATGTACGAGATCCCCGGCCCCTGGGCGTCGGTGTACATCGACAGCACCGACCACACCGAGGCGACCGCCGCGGCGCTGAAGCTGCGCTGGCGGGCCGCCCGCGAGACGCTGCTCGACGAGGGCATCGACGAGCCCACGCTGCTCGCGCTGGAGGGAGCGCTCGCGCAGTACCGCCGCCCCCGCCACCGCCACGGGCTGGCCGTGTTCGCCGCGCAGGGCCGCGTGCACTACGCCGAGGCGATGCCCGAACCGCTGTGCACCGACAGCGCCGAGATGGCGCCGCTGCCGCACGTCACGCCGCTGCTGGCCAGCCGCGAGGTCGAGCGGCCGCCCGCGGGCGCGGCCGCGCCGGACGCCAGCGGCGTGGCCGACACGCTCGCCGCGTTCGAGCAGCGGCAGGTCGAGGCGCTGCTGCTGGATCCGGTCGCGCTGGCGAAGTCGCGGGTGTGGATCGGCGACGCGCCCGGCGACCTGTCCTCCAGCGAGGAGCGGCTGCGGCAGCTGGGTGCCAACCAGGCCCATCCGGTACGCGCCGAGGACGCGCTGGTCCGCGCGGCGGTCCTCAACGACGCCGAGCTGATCATCGTGAACTCCACCGAGGTCGGCCTCGACGAGGGCGTCGGCGCCGTCCTCCGCAACACCTCCCCCACCACCTGACCGGCCCGCTCTTTCGATCGACGTTGGCCTATCTGGATGAGGAAATCGTGATCGACTTCATCCAGATAATGCAACCGCCAAGGCCGAAACAGGGGCGGGGCGGCCGGGGT
>NZ_JBFAOU010000393.1:0-2757 GCF_040675365.1 Catellatospora sp. NPDC049609
GCCAGCAGCATGCCCGTCACCAGCAGGAACCGACAGGCGTAATCACGTATCCGAATGCGCGACAAGATCTACTACTCGTGAAAGACCGAGGCTAGTAAGAACTTCCTCCAGGCCGCGTTCGGCGGCTTCATAGATGGCGCACGAGTGGTACGCGACCAGGCTGGCGACGCGGATGGGGTGCCCCTCGCTGGCGAGCCACCGAGCGCCGTACAGTGCGTGCGCCCGTCTGGGCAATATCCGGCGCGTAGCCCACATCGTGCAGCCAAGCAGCCGCAACCAGGAACGCGCGATCCGCCGGTGGAAGGATCCGCGAGACTGCCTCAGCCTTTGCAGCCACAGCCTGCACATGCCGCCATCTGCGCGGGAGAGTCTCGGATAGCGCTTCGGCGGCGGTCCGCGCCGCCCTTTCGACGAGGTCACTCACGTGGGGAGCCTACGCACGTCCCAAGACGTACCGCTACGACCAACGCTTCGCGTAGCGAGACCGACATGTCGCCGCAGTTGTTGCGTTGATGAAGATCGGCTTCGGCGGCGGTGAGGTATCTACCCAGTTCCTGCTTGACCGATCCGTCCCAGTAGTTACTTGACTGATGATCTAGTACGGTCATGCCACGATCAGGAGAGGGACGAGGCTATGCCGGTCAGAGACGAGGTAGTGGCGTTCTGCAGCCTTGGTGTCTTGCCCTCGGAGCAAGACAACGACGAGGACGGCGACGAGGCGTTCGAGGAGCTTGAACGCCGCCTACTGGCCATCGCAAAGCCGGTAACCGACGAAGAAGCCCAGCTCCTGACGGCCTGCTTCGGTGAGGACAACTGCTTCGGCTTGTCGTGGACGCTGCTTCACCTCGTGGAGTCGGCTCCCTCGGCCGTCATCACGACCGAGCCGGTGCAGGGCGCGAACCCGTGGCACGTGCGGCTGTGGCGTCGCGACCAGAACGCACAGGCCAGCTGAATCAGCCTTCGCAGCGACCGCGCCGTCGAGCAGCTACTGGGACGCCGATGTCAAGCATCTACCGGGACAGCACAACGGCGGCGGTGGGGACGTTGGGCTCCAGTTGATGCGTTGCATCGAGATGTCACCTGATGCGTGACACCCGCGGCTAGACCTGCGTGGACACCCTCGATCATGGAGACCATGCGTCACGTCTTGGACGATCCAGCGGGCTTGTCGCCCAGAGCCGCTCGCTTCCTGAGGCACGCCGCCGAGCGGACCTCGTTCGACCCGTCGGATGGACCTACGGCAGACGAGCTCCGGTCGGTGCTACGCCGGCTGCCTGGCGTGGACGTCCGTGCGACGTCGGCCCTGTTCCAGGAGGCTGCGGCCCGGTTCGGGGGTCTTCGGTATCGCAGCATTGCCTGGTCGTTCGAGGAAGCCGTCACGTTCGTACCGGTGCCGTGGGCATCAGACGACTACGGCGCCGGGGATCAGGACGCGATGGCAGACCTCATTGAGCACGACGTCGCGCACCCGTACACGGTATGGCTGCGTGGCGACGGTGCGGTCGTGTACTGCTTCACAGGCTCGGCGCCAGCGGTGCCGGTATTCCCTAACGTTGAGGCGCTGCTTGAAGCCGAGGCGCTGTATCAGGAGTGCGCCACCTGGACGCCGGTATCGCTCGACGACGCGCCAAGCCTGACGGCGGTCGAGGCACACACGGAGAACCTCGCCTTGATACCCGAGGCGTACGGGTACACCGAGCACTGGTGGGAGGAGGATGGTTTCCGGCTGCACATCTGGAAGACGTTCGCTGCCGTCTTGCCCGGCTCCGGTGCCCGGTGGGCAGCGTGGACCCGTGACCGTTCCGGTGAGCTGGCTGCCCGATCATTCTTCGCGCAGGTACGGCATAGCTACCCGGCTTGATCTTGTCGCCCATCAACCGGAGCCAGGTTGTAACGCATCATTCGGAGTACGACACGGCGGCGGTGGGGATGTCTGGGCTCGCATGATGCTTGACGGATGGGCGTCGCAGGTTGCTTTACACCTGGTCAAGATCGATTATCTGGTGTGTGTCAGGATCTGGCGCCGATGGTACGGGCGTTCAGGCTCGGAGGTCGGCTGGACGGCGAAGGCACGCCTACGATCTGCGGATGATCGCGCCCTCTCCAGTGACCCGCTCGTCCCTGCCCGGCAAGGTCCTGCCGATTCTCGTGCCGACTCCGATGACGGAGCTGCCCACGCGAATCTGGTCTGACGAGCAATGGGAGCAGATCAAACTGGGTTGGAAGTCCCGCAACATGGACGAGAAGTGGGACGTCTTCGTTGAAGGCCAGACCGTGTTCCTGCACCGCAGCTGGACGGGCTTCGGACTCTACGAAGCATCGTTCTCTCCGGTTGCCGGAGGCGGGTGGCGCATCTCAGCAGCGGTCGTCGAGACCCATCCCTCGCGCCACGGCCGTTCCCCGGATGGGTATCACGGTCAAACCTTGGATGCGCATGATCGCCTCACGCTCGAGATTGTGCTGCGCGCGGACGTTCTTGGTGAGGGAGGCCGCAGGCCGGTGCGCTGAGCTGGACTCTCCGGCAATGCGGAGTCCAATTAACGACCTTCCGACCGGCGAGCCCGAACACGGCATGTTCGGGCTGCGACCCGATCGTTAGGTGACTGGCCGATCAGGTGTAGCGACGGTTCGCTGCGCTTGATCCGGGACGGTGATCTGATGCTTAGCCTCGCTCTTTCATGAGCGTCGGTCCGCATAGCCGATCATGAAAGCGAAAGTGCCTCCGATCTGGAACGATAGGACTTGTCGAGGGTCCAC
>NZ_JBFAOU010000394.1:0-2747 GCF_040675365.1 Catellatospora sp. NPDC049609
CGGGAGTCTACAATGGACCAACGCTGCGGTTCGGAAGGTGTCCCGCCAAGCGTGCCTAGCAGCGCAAACTCCTCGGCGGAAGTGCGGCTGGAGTATTAGAGCGCTCGGGATCACCGGGGTACCGGTCCACCGCGATGCGGATGAGGTAGCTGGTCACCGGATCGGTACCGACGTTGTGTAGCAACCTGCGCACGCGTGTGCGGAACACGCCCTCCCGATAGCTCAACTCGGCATCTTCGTGCTCCACCACCAGCGACGACCCCGGCGCGGGCTGCTGATCCAGTCCGCCACCGTCGTGCGTACGCGTCTCGGCCCCGATGCCGGCCTCTGCCAGTTCCCGCCAGCGCCGGAACAGCGCTCGGCCCGCGCGTAAGTGCTGGTCGGCCTTATCGGCGAACTCGCGACTGGGGATCAGCGTGCCGTTCTCGACCTTGGAGATGTACGACGAGTCGTAGCCGACCAGCGGCGCAAGCGCCTTCTGTGAGTAGCTGGACACGGCCCGCCAGTGCTTCAACTCGGCGATGAAGTCTCTGACCAGCGCATCCTGTTCCACCGTCCGTCCGGACTCGTCGCTCACGAGAGCGCCCCCTCCCCCTATGAATGGACTGATTCGAGGTTGATCGACTGTCAACCTGTTGTCCACCCCTAAAGCGGGGGTTCTCTATGTGCATGACCACACAGCAGCCAAGGACCAGGGAAATTGCAATAAGGCAGCGGCGAGCCATCGCGGAGCGCCTGAAGTGGCTTACCGCCGAGATGGCTGCTTTGGAGCGTCGCCTTGTTCGAGCCGAGCAAGCCGCGCGTCGAGCTGTCGGACGACCTCGGTCAGCTCCTCAAGGCGTTCCATGATCTCCCCGGCCTCGCCTGCGGCGGACGCGGCTTCAGCGCCATCGCGCACGAACACACCCTTGCCCTGCTGGCCGATCACGAGGCCTTCACGGCGAAGTTCAGCGAGGGCATCGCGTACGACCGTGCTCGACACGCCGTACAGCTCCTTGAGCTGAGCCATAGACGGCAGTTGAGCGCCAGCGGGTAGTGCCCCGCTGGTGATCTGCTTCCGGATGTCCTCCGCTACCTGCTGGAACGCCGGAGTACCCGACACGAGCGCCATGCTCTCTCCCTCCTAACGCACCAAGTAGAGCACACGACCAGGGAGAAGGCACATAGCACTTGACGCACATAGTGCGGCATGTGCATCATGTGGATACAGCGGCCGACAGCGGCCGACACGCAACTCGCTCCGGTCCTGGCCAGCGCGGGAAGGCGGCGATGCCGCGCGCCCGTAGCGCCAGACGCTGGCTGTTCATTTACACGTTCATAGGGAAATAGGTGGCCGCCTCCTAGGAAAAAGGTGGCCGGCACGGCTGAGGTCCGTGCGCCCGTACGCGGCCCGGGTGATGGCTGCGCGAAGTTCTGCACCTGTTCAGGCGGCCGGGGCCATATCGCCCCGGCCGCTGCTGTCCCGTCCGAGCACGACTGTTCACCGGAGGAGATGACCGATGAGCCTTTCCACCTGCGTACGTGTCGCAACCCGCGCCAAGGCCGTGTGGCGGCAGTGCTGCGGCTGCACGAACTGGTGGCCGCTGCGTACCGGCGAGGACCGCTGCGGCGGCTGCACCGCTGCCCTCAAGCGCCGCGTGCGTTCGTGGCGCTGACGGCTTCCGTGCGGGCTGTGGCCGCTGCCCGGCCCGTGCGGTGGCCGCCGACGAGGCGACCACCACAGCACAAGACAAGGCGACCCCGGCAGGGCGGCTAACCGGCCGGGGTCTTTGCACCCCGTCCCACCAGCGAAGGGAAGACAGCGATGCCTGTTCAGGCTATCGCGTCGGCACCTGCCGACGAACCGGCGCACGTCCGGTTGACCATCGCTCACCCGCTGGCCGCTGTCGCGGCCCGTACCTGCACCGGCCACACCCATGACCTGGCCGACCTGGTCGGCGGTGTCGCCTGCGGCTGGGCCTGGACCAAGGCCCTGACCGATGACCTGATGTTCGCCCTGGAGTACGGCCTGCCCCTCGACATCGAACCGGACCCGTCCTACATCGACGAGATCGCGGTCCGCCGGGCGATGCGCGGCGAGGACCTGGAGCTGACCGAGTGCGAGCGCGCCGAGGTCAAGCGCCGTCTGGCCGACATCAAGCGCCGCCGCAACCGCGGCTGCACGTTCGTATGCTCCCGAGCTGCCGCCGCCCGGCGGGAGGCCGGGCGGTGACCGCCGGGCAGCTCGACCTGCTCACCGGCGCGGTCGCCGAGCAGCGGCCCGCGCCGGTCGCGCCGGTGCGGCGGGCGGTCAAGCCGCGCCTGGAGCCGGGGCAGGTCCGCTACGCCACGTTGGGTGGCCAGCGCGACTGTGACGACTGCTGGCACGACCAGGCCGCCGCCCACGACGCGGGCAAGCCCGTGCCGGTGCGGCGCCGGGCGACCGGCAGCCGGGAGACGACCGGCGGCAAGGCGTACCTGTGTGAGCTGTACAAGCTCAACCGGCAGGCCACCGACCGTGAGGAGCAGGTCTGATGGCCCGCACTCGTGCCGGCCGCGCGATCGGCGACATCGCCCGCCGCGCCGCCCGGGGTGAGCTGTCCGCCGCGCAGGCCGCCGTGCTGATCGCCCGGCTGCGCTCGGCGCAGCGCACCCATCTGTACCGCGCCGCCCTAGCCTCGCTCTTTCATGAGCGTCGGTCCGCATAGCCGATCATGAAAGCGAAAGTGCCTCCGATCTGGAACGATAGGACTTGTCGAGGGTCCACA
>NZ_JBFAOU010000395.1:0-2743 GCF_040675365.1 Catellatospora sp. NPDC049609
CGCGCTGATGTTCGGCCGCCGCAGCTACGAGGTGTTCGCGCCGGTCTGGCGCGACTCCGACGACCACGCCGCCTACAAGGAGCTGCCCAAGTACGCCGTGTCGGCCAGCGCGAATCGACGCCGAGCCGGAGCGCCGAGCGCCGTGGCAGCCCGCCCCCGAGCCGGGCGAGCCGCACGAGCTGGACGGCGCCTGGTGGTGGATGGGCCGCGAGTTCGCGGCGCGCTACGACGCGGCCGCGGGCGAGCTGGTGGTCACCCCGGTCACCGTGCCCGGCACGCCGTGGCGGTTCACCACCGAGGGCGCCGACGTGTGGCGCTGCCACAGCGGCAGCAACGACGGCGAGGTGCTGCGGGTGCACCGCGACGCCGAGCGCACCCCGGTGGAGCTGGACATCGCCACCTTCGTGCACACTCGGCAGCCGTGAGTCATTCGTTGACCTGCCGGTAGTTGCCGAGCCAGAACAGCGAGAACACCGGGATCACGGCGAACGCCGTGGCCAGCACCACCAGGGCGTGGAAGCCGAGCAGGAACTCCACGCCGAGCAGGGCCAGCGGCGGCAGCGCACCCAGGCCGATCAGCACCGCCAGGTACGCCCCGCGCGCCGCGGCCTCCTGCCACAGCTGCCGGCCCAGCGGCCCCTCGCCGTCGGTGTGCCAGGCGTTCACCGCGCCGGTGGCGTCGTCGCTGAACACGTCCCCGGCCCCGTCGACCCGCGCCCAGCGCACGTTCACGCCGAGCCTGCGGCCGAGCGCGGCGCGCATGCGGGCGTCCCAGCGCCGGTCGTAGCGCACCGACATGATGACGTAGAGCAGGAGCCAGAGCAGGGTCACGGCGATCTGGGCGCCGAGCGGGACGGTCATGGCGGCTGAGCCTAGGGCTGGCCGCCTCGCCCGTCGAGGTCCGTCCGGTGGACCCCCGGTGTCACTCGTCCGGCGTGGTCACGAAGTCGATGAGCCGCTCGACCGCGTTCACCAGCGGCGTCTCCAGATCGTGGTAGCTGTCCACGCGCGACAGCAGCCGCCGCCAGAACAGCGCGGGCTCCCCCACGCCGAGCGCCGCGCAGATGCCCTCCTTCCACGGGTGCCCGTACGGCACCACGGGCCACTCCTCCATGCCCAGGCGCGACGGCTTCACCGCCTGCCACACGTCGACGTAGGGATGCCCGGCGATCAGGGCGTACGGGTTGTCCACGGCCTGCGCCAGGCGCGCCTCCTTGGTGCCCGACACCAGGTGGTCCACCAGCACGCCGAGCCGCCGCCCCGGCTCCGGCGCGAACTCGCGCACCGCGCCGGGCAGGTCGTCGACGCCGTGCATCGGCTCCACCACGACCGCCTCGGCGCGCAGGTCGTCGCCCCAGATCCGTTCGAGCAGCTCGGCGTCGTGCAGGCCTTCGACCCAGATCCGGCTCGCCCGGGCCACCCGGGCGCGGGTGGGCGTGGCCGCCACCGAGCCGGACGCGGTGCGCTGCGGCTGGGCCGGCGCCACCGCCTGCGGGCGGCGCAGCGTCACCGGCGTCCCATCCAGTAGGAACGCGGCGGGATCCAGGGGGAAGTGCCGGCGGCGGCCCTGCCGGTCCTCCAGGGTGACCGCGCCGTACTCGAACCCCACGATCGCACCGCAGAAGCCGCTGCCCGCGTCCTCGACCACCATGCCCAGCTCAGCATCGCATTCGGGGGTCACCCGGCGGGGCTTGCGGCGGTCGAAACCGTCCAGCACATCATCGCTGTAGCGCATGCGACGGCACCCTAGTCGCCGCTGCGCTTCGGCGCTCAATGACGCGCCGGTTCGGGACAAACCCCAGGAACAGCACGTACCCTGGTCGGCATGTCCCCCGCAGCGCAGGTGACCCTGACCGCGCGCCGCTCGGCCCGGCTGGTGACCTGGACCCGGGCCTGGCGCGCCGGGCTGGTCTCCTTCGACGAGATCCTCGACGACCTGACCGCCGAGGAGGAGCAGCACGTCCGCGATCTGCCCGGCCAGTGGCGCGAGGAGGTCGAGCTGCGCGAGGCCCTGCCGGTGCTCGCGAAGCTGCACCCCGACGAGATCCGGCTGGTGCTCCCGGTGCCCGGCGACCCGCGCGGGCTGCCCGGCCCCGGTCCCTTCACGAACCACGCGCTCGTCGCCGGGGAGGGTGTCGTCGCCAGCCGGCTCGGCCTGGTCCCCGAGGCGCGGCAGCACACCTCCGGCTCGGGCGTCACCTTCACCACCGTGCTGTGGCGGGCCTTCGAGCTGCCCGAGGCTCCCGCCGGGCTGTTCCCGCCGGGGGTACGCGAGGCCGACGGCGCGCTGAGCATCGCCCTGACCGAGGCCACCACCCGGCTGGTCCAGCTGGACGTGGCGCAGTGGCGCCCGGAGCTGGCCGGGGCGCTCGCCGCGCTGCGCAAGCCCGACGCCGAGACCGACCTGCCCCCCGGGTACGACCCGCGCGCCCGCCGCCTCTACGCCCGCGCCTGCGTGCTGGACCGGGTGCTGACCCTGGCCGGCCAGGCCGCCCCCGGCGGCGCCCTGAACAGCTTCGAGGCCCGCCAGCGCGACGAGGCCCTGCGCCCGCTCGCCGCCGCCTGCCGCAACGCCCTCGTCGCCGCCTGCAACGCCCCCTTCGAACCCTGACACCCGTCCTTTTATAGACGTTGGCCTATCTGGATGACAAAACCTTGATCGAAGTCATCCAGATAGGCCAACGTCTATGCAAAACGGGGCGCGCCCCCAGATAGGAAGAGCGTAGGGGTGGGGAAGATTTTT
>NZ_JBFAOU010000396.1:0-2721 GCF_040675365.1 Catellatospora sp. NPDC049609
GCTGGTCGCCCGCGCGATCGCCGCGAACGTGGTGCGCAAACGGCGCCGTGCGCGCGGGTAGGACGTGGGCAACAGGAGTCCTGAGGAGGTGGGACCGCCAGGCTGATTCCCATAATTCCTATCGGGTTGATAGCCTATCGCCGTCCGACGACTCCGACCCCCCTCAGGAGACAGCCCATGCACGCCCAGCCCCGACTTTCCCGCCGCTCCCTGCTGGCCGCGCTGGCCGCGGCGCCGCTGTCCGCGTCGTTCCTGGCGGCCTGCGGCGGTGACGAGCCGGCCGCCGCCGGGCAGCCGCTGCGCATCGGATACCAGCGATTCGGCGGGCTCAGCCTGGTCAAGGCCCGCAACGCCGCGGATCCGAAGGCCACCTGGGCGCTGTTCGAGAGCGGCCCCGCACTGACCGAGGCGTTCAAGGCCGGGTCCATCGACATCGGGCAGACCGGCGAGGCGCCGCCGATCTTCGCGGCCGCCGGGAAGATCGACTTCAAGATCATCGGCACCTCGGCCCCGGTGCCCAAGGGCGAGGCCGTCCTGGTCAAGCAGGCCAAGGGCTTCCAGTCCTTCGCCGACCTCAAGGGAAAGACGGTCGCCCTCAACAAGGGCTCCAACGTGAACTGGCTGCTGGTCAAGCTGCTGGAGAAGCACCAGCTGACCATCGACGACATCGACGTCAAGTACCTCAAGCCCGCCGAGGCCCGCCCCGCCTTCGACGGCGACCAGGTCGACGCCTGGATCATCTGGGACCCCTACTTCGCCCTCGCCGAGCAGCCCGGCGTCGCCGTGCTCGAAGACGCCACCGGCCTGGCCAGCAACCGCGAGTACGTGCTGGCCGACCCGAAGGCGCTGGAGCAGAAGACCGACCAGATCGCCGAGTTCCTCAAGCAGTACCGCACCGTCACCGACTGGGGCATCGCCAACCCCGGCGAGCGGGCCGCCGTGCTCGCCCCCGAGCTGAAGATCCCGCTCGACGTCACCACCCGCGCCCTGCAGCGCAGCGCCCAACCGCTGGCCGCGCTCACCCCCGAGATCGGCGACGAGCTGCAGGCCATCGCCGACGGCTTCGCCACCCTCAAGCTCATCCCCGAGAAGATCGACATCAAGTCGCGCATCGACGACCGCTTCACCGAGGCACTACGATGACCACCACCACCAGGATGGCGGCCCCGGCCGCCGTCCCGGCACCCGCCCTCGACGACGCCGGTCCCGCCGCCCCGGCCCCCGGCCGCCGCACCGGCTCCTCCCGGCGGCGCTGGCAGCGGCTGATCACACCCGTCGTGCTGTTCGCCGGCTGGGAGGCCGCCGCGCGCACCGGGCTGCTGCCCCCGCACAAGCTGCCCGCGCCCAGCGACGTGCTCGCCGCCGGATGGCGGCTGTCCGGCGACGGCACCCTCGCCGTGCACCTGCTCGACTCGCTGCAGCGCGCCGCCATCGGGCTCGCCATCGGCGGCGGGCTCGCCCTGCTGCTCGGCGCGGTCGCCGGACTGCTGCGCATCGGCGACGACCTGGTCGACCCGCCCGTGCAGATGGCGCGCATGCTGCCGCACCTGGGCCTGGTGCCGCTGCTGATCATCTGGGTCGGCATCGGCGAGGAGCTGAAGATCACGCTGGTCGCGCTGGGCAGCTTCTTCCCGATCTACTTCAACACCTACGCCGGCATCCGCGACATCGACGAGCGCCTGGTCGAAGCCGCCCGCACCTGCGGCCTGGGCCAGCTCGCCCGGCTGCGCCACGTCGTGCTGCCCGGCGCGCTGCCGTCGCTGTTCCTCGGGCTGCGGCTGGCCATCGGCGCGGCCTGGCTCAGCCTCGTCGTCGGCGAGCAGGTCAACGCCCAGACCGGCATCGGCTTCCTGATGATGGAGGCCCGCGAGTTCGCGCAGACCGAGGTGGTGCTGCTCGGCCTGCTCGTGTACGCGCTGCTGGGCCTGCTGTCCGATCTGGCGCTGCGCATCGCGGAGAGGAGGACCCTGTCATGGCGACGCGGCCTGCAGGCGAGGTGACCCCGGTCCTGACCGCCCACGGCGTGCGCCGGTCCTTCGGCGCGGCCGTCGTGCTCGACGGGGTGGACCTCGCCATCGCGCCCGGCGAGGTGGTGGCCCTGCTCGGCGGCAGCGGCTCCGGCAAAAGCACCCTGCTGCGCATCCTCGCCGGGCTCGACGCCGACGCCGCGGGCGACGTGCGGCGACCCGGCGACCTGGCGGTGGTGTTCCAGGAGCACCGGCTGCTGCCGTGGAAGCGGGTCATCGACAACGTCTCCCTCGGCCTGACCGGCCCCGGCGTACGCGCCCGCGCCCTGGCCGCGCTCGACGAGGTCGGCCTGCGCGGACGCGACACGGCCTGGCCCGTCGAGCTGTCCGGCGGCCAGGCCCAGCGGGTCGCGGTCGCGCGGGCCCTGGTCCGCGAGCCCGCGCTGCTGCTGCTCGACGAGCCGTTCGGGGCGCTCGACGCGCTCACCCGGCTGCGCATGCAGCAGCTGTTCGCCCGGCTGCGCGCCCAGCACGGCTTCGCCGCGCTGCTGGTCACCCACGACGTGGAGGAGGCGCTGCTGCTGGCCGACCGCACGCTGGTGCTGGAGGACGGGCGGCTGGTCGAGGACGCGCCGGTGACGCTGGCGCATCCGCGTACGCCCGACGATCCCGGCTTCGGGGTGCTGCGTCGCCACCTGCTCGACCGGCTCGGCGTGGCGGCCTGAGCCGTTTTTCAAGGCGCTCTCAGCGGAGC
>NZ_JBFAOU010000397.1:0-2683 GCF_040675365.1 Catellatospora sp. NPDC049609
ACGGTGGAGCTGCCGCCGTACCAGAAGCCCATGGCCAGCTGGGACGGGGAGTTGCGGTTGATGCCGTTGGCCGCCATCGGGATCCTGATGTCCTGGTAGGACGTCGTGATCACCGGATGCGCGCCGCCGTCGAGGGTGAAGTCGCCGAACAGCTTCGTGGACCCGCCCAGGCCGAGGTTGAAGTGGTTCTGCTCGCCACCTGCGGCACCCTTGATCCGCACCACCAGGTAGGTCCGGGCGGTGAGGTCGACGCCGACGTCGGAGCCGAACCAGCCGCAGTTGTTGTAGCGCAGGCTCAGCGCCCCGCTGGTGATGGCGCCGGATCCGCCGCCGTCGAGGAAGCAGTTGGCGCCGGTCCACTTGCCCAGGTCGTTCTGGTTCGACGACGGGTACGCCGGGGTGCCGTCGAAGTTGTCCAGGACCAGGCCCGTCGGGGCGGGCGGGGTCGCATCCGTGGTCACGGACACGGCGTTGCTCGCCGCCGAGCGGTTGCCCGCCGCGTCCCGCGCCCTGACCGTGTAGCTGTAGGCCGTCGACGCGGTCAGGCCGGTGTCCGTGAACGACGTCCCCGTCGGGCTGCCGACCAGCGTCGACCCGCGGAACACCTCGTATCCGGTCACCCCGACGTTGTCGGTGGCGGCGGTCCAGGACAGGCCGACCGTGGTGTCGGACTTCCCGGTGGTGGACACGGTCGGGGTGCTCGGGGCCGTGCAGTCCCCCGAGCAGCCGGTGGTGGTCGCCGAGACCGCGGCCGAGGTGCCGGACACGTTGCCCGCCGCGTCCACGGCCCGCACCGTGTACTGGTAGGTCTGCCCCGGCGAGCGGCCGGTGTCGGTGTACGTGGTGCCCGACGGCGTGCCGACCTGGACGCCGTTGCGCAGCACCTGGTAGCCGGTGACGCCGACGTTGTCGGTCGACGCCGACCAGGACAGCGACACGCTCGTGTTGGTCACGCCGGTCACGGTCAGGCCGGCCGGCGTCGACGGCGCGGTGCAGTCGCCCGTGCAGGTGCCGACGGTGACGGCGGTGGACAGCACGTTGTAGCCGTTGGCCGCGTCCCAGGTGCCGGTGTTGGCCAGCCGGACGGAGTAGGCCGGCCGAGACTGCAGCGCGGCGTTCGGGTCGGGCAGCCACAGCGCCAGCTTGTAGGTGCCGGAGGCGGCGTTGCCCGGCACCGCCGCGGCGGCCGTGACGGTGCTCGCCCCGGGCAGCCAGGTGCGCGGGTCGACGCCGTTGAGCGGCAGGTTGTAGCGGTGGGTGGCGTTCTGAAGCACGAGGTAGGCGGGCCGGTTCTTGATCAGGCCGGACCAGCCGTCGTTGTTCAGGTGCGCGGTGAGGTTCAGGTTCGTGCCGGGCGTGACCGTGGTGGGGAAGGTCGCGTCCAGCAGCCGCAGCCGGTACCCGAGCTTGCGCTTGATCCGCACGAAGCAGGTCTCGGCCGGGTCGTTGCCGGCGGCGGCCAGGTTGGCGGCCTTCCACTTGTCGGTGTTGACCGCGGCGAAATCCTCGTTGATCTCGGTGAAGTTGAGCCGGTTCATCTCGGTCTGGGCGTTGACGCAGGCGGCGTCGTTGTAGCCGTCGGAGTTGCAGGTCTCCCCGCCGACCATCTTGTTGAGGCCGCCGGAGGTGGCCAGGTCGTACATCCACTGCTTCTTCTGCTCGATGTAGAACCAGCCCATCCACGACGGGTTGTCGTAGGTGCCCATGTCGTTGACGTCGGCCAGGAAGCAGTCGTTGTGGAAGCCGATGCGGTCCTTCTGCGCCTGGGTCAGCGTGCAGCCGCCGGGCACCACGCAGGTGGTGGGGTCGACCACCTCCTTGATGTAGATCGGGTAGCGCATCACGAGCGGGATGCTCGCCGGGGTGGTGTCGACGATCTTCTTCGCGATGCGGTACCGGGCCGGCGCCTCCTCGACCGAGGACGGGTTGGTCAGCGTGCCGGTGTGCCACTCGCCCCAGGCGCCGAGGTAGCCGGCCTCCAGGTGCAGCACCACGTCCGCGTTCGCGGTGATCACGGCGTTGACCTGGCCGATGTGCTCCAGGATGCGCGCCTCGTCGACGCCGGCGTAGCCGTCCCAGGTGTACGCCGGGCGGAGCACGATCTTCATGCCGGCGGCGCGCACCGCCGCGAGGCCCGAGGACAGGTTGTCGAGCAGCGCCTGCGGCAGCGTGGCCGTCTTGTACTTGTCCAGGTGCAGGTAGCTGTGGATGAGGGTGTTGCCGCCGGCCTTGGCGCGGGCGAAGGTCCGGTCGAGCAGGTCCGGGTTGAAGCCGGGGATGGTGGCGGCGTTGACGTAGTCGTTGACCGCCGGGTCGTTGATGATCTCGTAGCGGTTGTGGTAGCCGCGCTCGGGGTTGGCGAACGCGGTGGCCAGGTCGGCCTGGTAGGTGACGGTGGCGGCCTGGGCGGGCGCGGCGTCGAGCGCCACGACCGCGACGGCGGCCAGTAACGTTGTCGCGATGGACAGCCGCAGGGAGCGGGTGGACATGGTGGCCTTCCTGTAGCTCGGGAGGGTGGGCCGCCTGGCCGGGTCGGTAGCCCGGCCAGGCGGCCGGACTGTCACTGGAAGGTGATGTGGTCGATGGAGACGGTGGAGCTGCCGCCGTACCAGAAGCCCATGGCCAGCTGGGACGGGGAGTTGCGGTTGATGCCGTTGGCCGCCATCGGGATCCTGATGTCCTG
>NZ_JBFAOU010000398.1:0-2663 GCF_040675365.1 Catellatospora sp. NPDC049609
AGCGGCACATGAACATCAAGGAAATGGCGCTGTTCGCCTGGCTGCCGTTTCTGGCCGCCGACATCGGCTGCGTACATGGCAGATGGGCGAATGCGGGCCCAAGATACGCCCACTTGCCAGGCAAGTCGGACGATCATGGGCCCGGCGCGGGGCAGGTGGGGTCAGGTGGGTGGGAGGAGGCGGTGGTCGAGGGCGGTGTGGCGGCGGCCCGCGCCGAGGGTGCGCACGGCGACCGCGAGCGCCCGGGTCGAGCCGGCCAGCACGACGAGCTTCTTCGCCCGGGTCACCGCCGTGTAGAGCAGGTTGCGCTGCAGCATCATCCAGGCGCTGGTGGTCAGCGGTACGACCACCGCCGGATACTCCGAGCCCTGCGAGCGGTGGATGCTGATGGCGTACGCGTGGACCAGCTCGTCCAGCTCGTCGAAGCCGTACTCGACGTCCTCGTCCTCGTCGGTGCGCACGACCAGCTTGTGGTCGTCGGGCAGCATGCCGGTCACCACGCCGACGGTGCCGTTGAAGACCCCGGCCGTGCCCTTGTCGTAGTTGTTGCGGATCTGGGTGACCTTGTCGCCGACCCGGTACACCCGGCCGCCGTAGCGGCGCTCGGGGCGGCCCTCGACCGCCGGGGTCAGCGCCTCCTGCAGCAGCTGGTTGAGGTTGCCCGCGCCGGCCGGGCCGCGGTGCATCGGGGTGAGCACCTGGATGTCGCGCCGGGCGTCGAAGCCGAACTTCGCCGGGATGCGCTTGCCGACCAGGTCCACCACCAGCGGCGCGGTCGCCTCGCTGTCGTCGCACTCGAAGAAGAAGAAGTCCGGGAAGCCCTTGAGCTGCGGGAACTCGCCCGAGTTGATGCGGTGCGCGTTGACCACGACACCGGACTGCTGCGCCTGCCGGAAGATCCGGGTGAGCCGCACGCGCGGGATCACGTCGGCGTTGAGCAGGTCGCGCAGCACCTCGCCCGCGCCGACCGAGGGGAGCTGGTCGACGTCGCCGACCAGCAGCAGGTGCGCGCCGGGCGCGACCGCCTTCACCAGCTTGTTGGCGAGGATCAGGTCGAGCATCGAGGCCTCGTCGACCACCACCAGGTCCGCGTCGAGCGGGTTGTCCCGGTCGTACGACGGGTCGCCGCCCGGCTGCAGTTTGAGCAGCCGGTGCACGGTGGTGGCCTCGTGGCCGGTCAGCTCGGCGAGCCGCTTCGCGGCCCGGCCCGTCGGCGCGGCCAGCACGATCCTCGCGCGCTTGGCGCGGGCCAGCTCGACGATGGAGCGTACGGTGAAGCTCTTGCCGCAGCCGGGCCCGCCGGTCAGCACCGCGACCTTCTCGGTCAGCGCCAGCCGCACCGCCTGCTCCTGCTCGGGGGCCAGCTCGTGGCCGGTGCGGGCCTTGAGCCAGGCCAGCGCCTTCGTCCAGTCGACCCCGGCGAAGTCGGGCATCCGGTCGCGCCCGGTGTTCAGCAGCGCCAGCAGGCTGCCCGCGAGGCCCCGCTCGGCCCGGTGGAACGGCACCAGGTAGACGGCGGGCACCATGCCGTCCGCGCCGGGCACGTCCTCGCGCACCACGCCCTCGTCCTCGACCAGCTCGCGCAGGCAGTCGTCGATCAGCGCGGCGGGCACGGCCAGGTCGCGGCCCTCCTTGTCGGTCACCGCGAGGATCTTCGCGGCGGCGGTGACCAGGTTCGGGGCGGGCAGGAAGCAGTGCCCGCCGTCGGCGGCCTCGCTCAGGGTGTGCTGCAGCCCGGCCTTGACCCGCTGCGGGCTGTCGTACGCGATGCCGACCGCGCGGGCGATGGTGTCGGCGGTGCGGAACCCGATCCCCCACACGTCGGCGGCCAGCCGGTACGGCTCCTCCTTGACCACCTGGATGGAGGTGTCGGCGTACTGCTTGTAGATGCGCACGGCCAGCGAGGTGGAGACGCCGACGCCCTGCAGGAAGATCATGACTTCCTTGATGGCCTGCTGCTCCTGCCAGGCCGCGGCGATCAGCTTCGTGCGCTTCGGGCCGAGCTTCGGCACCTCGATCAGCCGCTGCGGCTCGTCCTCGATGACCCGCAGCGTGTCCGTGCCGAAGTGCGCCACGATCCGCTCGGCGAGCTTCGGGCCGATGCCTTTGACCAGGCCGGAGCCGAGGTAGCGCTCGATGCCGACGATGGTCGCGGGCAGCACGGTCGTGTAGTTCCAGACCTCGAACTGCCTGCCGTAGCGCGGGTGCGAGGTCCAGCGGCCGGTCATCCGCAGGCTCTCCCCCGGCTGCGCGCCGAGCAGCGAGCCGACCACGGTGAGCAGGTCGTTGCCGGACTTCTCGGTGGCCACCCGGGCGATGGTGTAGCCGGTCTCCTCGTTGGCGTAGGTGATCCGTTCCAGCACCGCCTGCAGCACGACGCCGGGCGGGCGCGCCGCGTCGGCCGGCGCGGCCGATCCGGCTCGCGGGCCGGGGACGCTGGGCGAGGTCTGCGTGCTCACCCCGACATGGTGCCGCACAGGTCTGTCACCCGCCGCCCACCGGCCCCGCGCCAGGTGGGCAGTCTCGGGGAGACAACGGCTTCGGCGGCTTTGCTCTGCTTACCCATACGCACGTGCGTATTGGCGCCGTTCACGGACCTGGCGGCGAGGGCCGCGACCCACTACCCGTTCCTGCCGGTGCGGACGATGCTGCGCGATCGGTTC
>NZ_JBFAOU010000399.1:0-2582 GCF_040675365.1 Catellatospora sp. NPDC049609
CCTCTACAGCGCGTACGGTGACGGAGACTACACAGCGTCGGTCACCAAGTTCGACGAGATCACCGACACGCAGGAGGATCAGCGGGCCGATGGGTGGTCACCATGGCCTGCACGGCGATCGAGGCGGCAGCCGCCGCGTTGAGGACGATCCAGAGGGTCCCGAGTGCCGGATGCCAGGGCGTGACATGGTCCTTGGCCAAGCTCCAGGCGTCTGGGTCGCCGCTCCAGTTGTAGGTCACCGGATTCAACCAGTGTTCGAGCCAGGCCAAACCGGTGATGAGCATCGCCCCGATAACCGCGCCGACGCGTGTGATGGGGCGGCCCCGCTGCATCGCTCGTTTCCCCGGCAGCAGGATCATGATCAGCAGTAGATTGAGGAATGCGAGACAGCCCGCCATGAACAGCCCGCCGCTGCGGTAGTTGGAGAGGAAATACAGCAGGCTCGAATCGCCGGGCGGGAGGGCGGCCTGGGCGGCAGAAGTAGCGCTGACCACGCCGCCCCACCACAGCAACGGACCGACCAGCACCATCAAGACCAACAGTACCCATCGACCGGCGACCATCACGGGAGTTTACGGTCCGCCAGCCGTGGCCCGCGAACGCGTGCATGCCCAGTCCGCATCCAGTCCGCAAGAGGATGGCGAACGGTGGGAAGCACCGTGAGATATCAATAGCCGTTTCCGCTGCTAGAACCCGGCCGATGCAGGTGGCGCGGGGTAGTCAACTGCTCATGATTCACCGGTCAGGCCCCACCATCCACCTATGCGCGACCGCGCCACCCGGGCCCACCACGACGCGGCAGCGTGAGTGCCCAGCACAGCCAACGGCCCGCGCCCGACCCGGCACCGGCGGCCATGCTGCCTATTCCGTGCCGTCCCCGTGGGCATTCCAAAGCTGGCCGTCACCATGGCCGGAGTGGTATCGGACTGCCTTTACGCAGGTAGGACAACGCCCACAGCGTCTGCTGTCGCAGGAGCGGGGTGAGGTGCGGCTGTTGCAGGAATGCCTCGTACAGGGTCGTGCCTCGGCTGGGCTCCGCGTCGGCGACGCAGCGGATCGCGGCGCTGCGTACCACGAGATTCTCATCGGCGAGGGCCTGCTCGACCGCTTCCCGGCTCGCCGGGCCGGTGTGTTTGGCCAGTGCCCGGACGGCGTTGACGCGGTGCAGGAAGTCCTCGTGCCGAGCCTGCTCGCAGAGGATGTGCGTAGCGCGGGGGTCGTCGATGTCGCCGAGGATCACGATCTCCGTGGTGCCGACGCGACTCGTCAGCTGGGCGAGAAACTCCTCGGGCGCGACCGAGGCGGCGATGTGCAGGGCAGCCGACCAGCTGTCGACGAGCTCCCGGCCGGTGGCTTTCGTGGCCAGGTTCGCCTTGGCCCTGCCGTAGTAGAGGTCGAAGACACGTTTCGCGCCGGTGGGCCCGGCGGCGATCAGGGCTTCGTCGGCCCCGGGCTCCCAGTCGAGCACCTTGGCGATCACGGCATCGAGACCATCGTTCATCGGCCCATGATGTCATTGATCTTGTCCATCGCATGATGGGCGCCACAGATAGGGCAACCCGGCCGCCCGCGGGAGAGGCGGTAGCCAGGCTCTCGTGCAAGGTGGTTTCGCCTACGGGCGCAGCCGACTCCAGCGGTGGTGTCCCCGGGTGCGGGTGTCAGTGCCCGATGACGCCCTGCAGGTCCACGGCGACCTGGATCGCCGTGATGGTCTTGCGCTTGTGCAGGTTCTCGACCTTCGCCTGTCCGCCCATCGACAGCAGCGGCACGTAGATGAACGACTCGTCGTACGGCAGCTCGCCGTGCACGGCGACCGCCTGGGGGAAAACGTCCCAGTTCAGGGTCCGTGAGAGGTGGGCCGCACCACCCATCAGGGTGAGCCTGATGAAGGTGCTGGGCTTACTGCCGAGTCCAGGGTACGGCCTTCCCGGTACAGGATGGCGACGACGCCGACGCTGGGTTCCCAGGTGATCAGGTCGCCCAGACCGGTGACCATGATCGGGATCGCGACACCGTCGCCCTGGGTCTTGCCGATGCAGTCGCCGACCTCGTCCTCGTACACCTTCGGGTTGATCACCCGCAGGAATCCCTCGCCGAACGTCCCGTACCCGTACCGCTCCCACACCTCGACGAGATCGTCCGGCACCCGGTCCCGATACTCCTCGATCACCTCGGGCTCGACGGGACCGTGCGGCATGAAATCGGCGATCTCGATCATGCGCTCGAACCTACCCGACCCCTTCGTCAACACCGGCCATGTGCCGGTGCTGAGCCAGCGGGCCGTGCCGGCCGGCGACGTCAGGTGTACGCAGTCTCGTCGATGGAACTTGGAGTGCGCATCAGGCGTCGTGCCAAGCGCAGGTCTCGCCGGCGCGACGAACGGAAGACCGCGGCTGAGCCGACGAAGCCATGCGACGCCGCGACGTGCTTGTACCTGGCCTTCCGGTGGCCGTCGCGGAAGAACTACAACCTCTGAATCCATGGTGTACGAGGTCGGGGCCGCCCGCCGTGAAGTTTGTGGCCGGCCAGACACCAAGGGTGGAGTTGGTACAAAATACGGCGAAAAATAAGGAAAATAAATC
>NZ_JBFAOU010000400.1:0-2577 GCF_040675365.1 Catellatospora sp. NPDC049609
CTCCGAAAGCCGCGGCTGTAGAAATGACAGATAACGCAGCGAGGGTATATCCGCCCAGTGCAGGTCATCGGCCAGGAGCGCCAGCGGCTTGTCCTACTGACCCAAAACCGCGATCATGGCACCCGGCGGCGGGTCGGCGGAGCGTCAGATCGGGATGTTGGGGTGGTGGTTGCCCGCTTTCTGGGCGCGCTGGGCCATCGCGACGTCGGTGGCGGTGGTGTTGTCGGCGGCGACGTTGATGTTGTCGCCCATGGACTGCAGCGCCGCGCCCACCTGCTGCCACAGCGTCAGGATGGTGGGCGCGATCTTGCTGTAGCCCTCGTCGAGCGCCTTGCCCACGTCGTCCATGCCCCACGGCTGGGACTTCCCGGCGGAGTCGATGCTCGCGCCGATGCCCGAGCGCAGCGAGGAGACGTCCTGGCCCGCCGCGCGCATGCGCCGCCCCGAGTCGCGGGCCGCGTCGAGGTCGAGGTGGGTGCCGTCGCCGCCGGGCCAGCTCATCGGCCGGATGGGGATCTCGTCACCGCTCATCGCGCTGCTCCGGGCGGTAGTCCATGATGTCGTCCTGGCGCTTCATCAGGTCGTTCATGTCGTTGGTGCGCAGGAACGACAGCGCGCCGGAGTCGGCCGGCATCACCTCGGCCATGATGGCGTTGACGCCCGCGCCCGCGGACTCGCCGGCCTTGGTCACGACCCTGGTGATCTCCTCGGCCAGCGCGGTGGCACTGTACGAGCGCAGCGCCGCGGGCTCCAGCTCCAGCTTCACCAGCCGGCCGCGCGCGTCCACGGACACCTTGATCAGTCCGTCGCGCGACTTCTCGGTCGCCCGGTAGGCGTGCAGTTTCGCCTGCATCTCGCCCATGCCGGAGCGCAGGCGACTGTACTGGTCGTGCACCTGTGCGAAGCGTTCCCGCAGCGCCCAGTTGGCGTCGCGATCGGAGCGTTGGGCCATGAGGGGCTGCCCTTTCGTCATGCTGCCAGTGCATGCCGACTCTAGCCCGGCTGAGCACGTTGCGCCGCAACCGGGTTGGCGCACTCTTGTCCGGATCGAGTAACTTACCCACAGCGTTCACGTGTCGGCGTCACGCCGGCCCCCGCCGGGGAGCGGGGCCGCAGGACACGTGGGACCGAACTCTGGGGAGGGTGCGGGATGTCGTGGTTGCCGTCGCCGATACCGCATCCGCTGTCCTATTTCGATGCGCCGGGGTGGATGAAGGAATGCCTCGACTGGGTCATCGGCATGGACTGGCCCGAGGGCGACGAGCAGGCCACCTGGGACCTCGCCGACGACTGGTACTCCGTCGCGGCTGACCTGGCCGAGCCGCTGGTCGAGTCCGAGCGGGCCGCGCTCGACGCGGTCGCCGCGTTCGGCGGGGTCGAGGGCAAGGTCGCCGCGGCCATCAAGGAGGCCTGGGAGCAGATCGGCAGCGGCTCGGAGAAGTCCGCGCTGCAGGCCGCCGCGCACGTCGCGGGCGTGCTCGGCGAGATGCTCGAAGGCGGCGGCTGCGACATCCAGGGCGCCAAGCTGGAGTACTACATCGAGCTGGGCCTGCTGCTGATCGAGCTGATCGCGCTGGCCGTCGCGGCGTTCTTCACCTTCGGCGCGTCCACCGCCGCCGCGGGCCCGGTCTGCATGGCCACCCGGTTCGCCATCAAGGAGATCCTCAAGCGGCTGATCAAGTCGCTGATCGAGCGCGGCATGAAGCGCGCCATCAAGGACAAGATCAAGGACCTGGGCCAGGACTTCACCAAGAAGCTCGGCCGCTGGGCCATCAAGGCGGGCAAGGAGGGCCTCGACGAGGCCAAGGAGGAGCTGCTCACCCAGGGCGCGATCCAGAGTTACCAGGTCGCCCAGGGCCGCCGGGACGGGCTCGACGGCGGGGACCTGCTCATGGCCGGCTGGGCGGGCTTCGCCGGCGGCGCGGCCAGCACGCTGGCCGGCGGCCACAACGGCTCCTTCACGAGCAAGGTCTCCCATGGGGTACGCGGCGAGGTGCTCGGCGACATCGGCGGCTCGCTGGCCACCGGGCAGATGCCGGACCTGGGCAATCTCGGCATGGCCGCCACCTCGGGCGCACGGTCCAGCGTGACGAGCCACCTGACCGGCGAGCTCAACAACATGACCTCCGACGTCGTCGGCAACCTGGCCGGCGTCAACGTCGACGGCAACACCGGCGCACCCATCGCCGCCGCGGCCGCCACCACGACCACCGGCTCCCCGCCGGACACGCAGGCCCGGCAGGTGTCCGACGACTCGGCGACCTGGCCGAGCGCACCCGGCACCGGTGACTCCGGCGGCTCCTCCGGCTCGTCGGGTTCGTCCGGCGGGCTGGCGGGCATCGCCCCGCCCGAGGCGCCCCCCGCGCCGACCAGCACCGCGCCCGCACCGGCCGCGCCGGCGCCGAGCGTGCCCACGCAGACCACCGTCGTCGCACCGGTCGCCGCCGCAACCACGGCCCCGACCATGGCCGCCCCGGCCGCGGCGCCCGCCGCCGCGCCGCCGTCCACCGGCCTGGCGGGCACTCGCCGGCCCGGAACAGCCGGCACATGCCGAGGTCGGCGCTGGCGGTGCCGGGC
>NZ_JBFAOU010000401.1:0-2543 GCF_040675365.1 Catellatospora sp. NPDC049609
GTCACCACCTTGGGCATGACCACGCCCGCGCAGGCCGCCGACACCGGCACCATCACCGGACTGCTCACCTACAACGGCACCCCCGTCGCGAATGCGGCCGTCAGCGCGACCCATTACGAGACCGGTGAAGCGCTCAGCGCGACCGCCGACGGCACCGGCCGCTACACCATCAGCGACCTGCCGACCGGGCCGTACCACGTGCACATCTACGCCGAGGGTCACCCGGCCCAGTACGCGCCCAGCACCCCCAGCTGGGATGCGGCGCAGCTCTACCACGTGAACGCGGGCGGGACGACCACGGCCGACGCGACGCTGATCCCGTTCGGGACCATTACCGGCCACCTCACCAGCAGCACGGGCGCGGCGGCCGCAGGCGTGTCGGTCAACGTCGCCTCCACCTCCGACTGGAGCGTCGGCAACTGGGGCCTCACGGACGAGAACGGCGACTACACGGTGCCCGTGGCGGTCGGCGAGTTCACGGTGCAGTTCCTGCTCGACGGCGCTACGCAGTACGCCTACGGCAAGCGCGACTACTGGGCGGCCGACACGTTCACCGTCGCGGCCGGACAGTCCGTCACGGTCGACGACACCCTGCTGCCGAGCGGGTCGGCCGGCGGCACGGTGCTGACCGCCGGCGGTCAGCCCATCGAGGGCGTGCACGTCAGCTTCGACCAGGTCTCGGGCGACGGCTACGCCAGCACCATGACCGACGCGGCGGGCCAGTACCGGCTCGACAGCCTCGCGCCGGGGCAGTACCTGGTCATCTTCACGCTGCCGGACAGCAACGCCGCCATGTACCACCCGCATGTCCGCAGCAGGGACGAGGCGCAGCCGGTGACCGTCGTCGCCGACCAGCACACCGACGTGGACGAGACCCTGTTCCCCACCGGGGCCATCGCCGGCCGGCTCACCCAGGCCAACGGCACCACGGGCATCGCGGGCGCCGACGTCAGCGCGAACTTCGGGCCCCTCCAGAGCGTCACCGGTCTCACCGACGACAACGGGTACTACCGGATCGAACCGGTGTTCACCGGCAGTTACCGGGTGAACTTCTACGACTACGAGACCGAGGCGTTCGACCAGTGGGCGACCGGCAAGCTCAGCTATGAGACGGCGAACGTCTTCACGGTGACCGCCGACGGCACCACCACCGTGAACGAAAAGCTGCTGGCCACCGGCTCGGTGAAGGTGACCGCGAAGGACGCCGTCACCGGCGGGGCCATCCCGGCGTTCAGCACCGATGTGCACAACCGCTACGGCAGCACCCGCACCGGCTCCGTGACGCTGTCCGACGTCGCGATCGGCACCCATCCGGTGCGGGTCTCCGCCCAGGGGTACGAGGCCAGCGAGGGCGTCGTGAGCGTCACGGTCACCGCCGGCCAGCAGGCCACGGTGGCGGTCACCCTCAACCGCGTCGCGAGCGTCCAGGGCAAGGTCGTCAACGCCGCGGGCCTCCCCGTCGCTGGCGTGTGCGTGGCGCCGATCACCGTGGGCCACTACCACCTCCCGGAGGGCTGCGGATACGAGACCGACGCGGCCGGCAACTACCTCATGCCGCTGTGGAGCGGCGCGGGCAGTTACCACCTGTTCGCCATCCCGGACCGTGACGGCCCGTACGGCGCCCAGTGGGTCGGCCCGACCGGCGGCACCGGCGACCCGCGCCAGGCGGCCGTCATCACCGCCGCCGACGGCCAGTGGGTCACCGCGCCGACCATCAAGCTCGACCGGGCGGGCACCATCACCGGCACCGTGACCAGCGAGACCGGGCAGCCGCTCGACTTCGACTACGCGTGGGTCGGCGTCTACTCCCCGCATCCCGGCCTGGGCCCGGGCTACGGCCACGTCGGCCTCGACGAGAACGGCCGCTACAGCACGGACTTCCTGGGTCCGTACCAGTGGGCGCTGATCTTCCAGGCCGAGGGCCACGCGCTGCAGTGGAGCGGCGGGGCCACCAACCGGTTCTCGGCGCAGACGGTGAAGGTCACCTCGGACGTGACGACGACCTACAACTACACGATGAAGGTCGGCAGCCTGGTCAAGGGCACGATCAAGCTGTCCGACGGCTCAGCGCCCGACGGCCGGTTCCTCGTGTCGCACTCGTCGACCGGCGAGTTCGTCGCCGTCGGCGAGACGGTCGCGGGCGCGTACCAGATGCGGGTGCTCACCCCCGCGCCGGTGACCTTCGCGTTCGAGAACAGCGCCGAAGGATCGGGCCCGAACCTGATCGGCACCGGCCGCATCTACCTGCGCGACGACGTCACCCTCAACTTCTGCGTCGTCGGGGGCCTGCGGTTCGAGGTCTGCGGCGGCCGCCTGCCGGCCGGACCGAAGGCGCAGGACACCCCGTCCCCGTCCCCGTCCCCGTCCGCGTCCGCGTCCCCGACGGCGCCGCCGCGCCGAACGGTGCCGACGGGCGACCGGCCGGCGGGCCGGCTCTAAGAACGCGCCGCACGAGCGGGGGTCGGGACCGATGGTCCCGATTCGCGAAGACGCTGCCCCAGGAGCCCGCACCCATCACCGCGGTCCGCACGCGCCGCCGCCCT
>NZ_JBFAOU010000402.1:0-2514 GCF_040675365.1 Catellatospora sp. NPDC049609
GCAGGCATGGTCGTTGTTCGGGTGTTCCTGTTTCGCCGACGACTGCCCCGTCCGAGAGGTTCCTCGTTGAGGTCTTACATCGTCTCCGCAGGCTGTCACCGCCAGTCCGGCGGCCAGGAGGTTGCGTGCCGCGTTCACGTCGCGGTCGTGGGTCTGCCCGCAGGTGCAGGTCCACTCCCGTACGTCCAGCGGCAGCTTCGGCGCGAGTGTGCCGCAGGTCGAGCAGAGTCTGGTCGAGGGGAACCAGCGGTCCACGACGATCAGGTCCCGGCCGTACCAGGCGGCTTTGTACTCCAGCATGGTCCGCAGCTGCCGCCACGCCGCGTCGCTGATGGCGCGGGCCAGGCGGTGGTTTGCGACCATGTTCCGTACGGCCAGGTCCTCGATCACGATCGCTTGGGTCTCGCGAACGAGCCGAGTCGTCAGTTGGTGCAGATGGTCACGCCGCCGGTCGGCGATCCGGGCATGAATGCGGGCGACCTTGGTTCGGGCTTTGGTCCGGTTGGCCGAGCCCTTCTGCTTGCGGGCCAGGTCCCGTTGCGCGCGGGCCAGCCGCAGCCGGTCGGCGCGTTCGTGCCGGGGGTTGGTGATCTTCTCGCCGGTGGACAGGGTGATCAGGCTGTCCAGGCCCGCATCGATGCCGACGGCGCCCGAGGCCGGAATGTGGTTGATCGCGTCGTCGCACAGCAGGGACACGAACCAGCGCCCGGCCGCGTCGCACGACACCGTCACCGTCGACGGCGCAACACCCTCAGGCAGGGGCCGCGACCACACGATGTCGAGGGGTTCGGTCATCTTGGCCAGGGTCAGCGTGCCGTCGCGCCACCGGAACGCGCTGGCGGTGTACTCGGCCGAGCGGCGCGAGCGCCGCTTGGACTTGAAGTGCGGGTACCTGGCGCGTTTGGCGAAGAAGTTGGTGTAGGCGGTCTGCAGATGCCGCAAAGCCTGCTGCAGTGGCACGGACGACACGTCGTTGAGAAACGCCAGGTCGTCGGTCTTCTTCCACCCGGTGAGCAGGGCCGAGGTCGCGTGGTAGCCGATCCGCTCCTGCCGCTGGGTCCATGCCTCGGTCCGGGCCTGCAGGGCCAGGTTGTAGACCAGCCGGACGCACCCGAACGTGCGCGACAGCTGCGCTGCCTGCGCGTCGGTCGGGTAGAAGCGGAACTTGAACGCCCGCTTCACGGTCCTGGACACGCTACGGATCCTAAACGGACACCGGCGAGCCTTACGGCACGGGTGGACGCCGGTCCGCCCCGACGGCGGATCGGCTATACCTGCCCTGCTCCACAGGAGTTCCGTTTCCTCACCGGCCCCAAGGCCGGAGTATCCACAGAAGGAATCTGATGACTGCCACGCCACTGAACATCAGTTCGGCCCGGAAGGCTGACGGCATCACGGCCCTGACCGTCCGTGGTGAGATCGACATGAGCAACACCGCCGTTCTCGCCGACGCCCTCGACAGCGCCCCGGGCCGCCTGCTGCTGGACTTCGCCGCGGTGGAGTACCTCGACAGCGCGGGCCTGGCGGTCCTGTTCGCCCATGCCGACCGCATCGAGCTGGTGACCAACCGCCTGCTCAGTCCCGTGCTGCAGATCTCCGGTCTGGCCGAGCTCGTCACCGTGCACGAGGCACCGGCGGACGGTCACCACTGAGACCCGGCGGTCCGCGTGACCGCGGCACGACGGCGGGACGGTGACCGATCCGTCACGCGATGGACAAGCGCCGGGAGGCCGGTGTTTGATGGTGGGGCTTCGCGTCCCTCGATCATTCGAGTCGAATCGACCAGCTGCGCCGTGTGCAGACGCACGCCAGACGGGCCAACCATGGCAGCGCTGGACGAAGGGACACCCCCATGGCCGCCGGCACCCGTGCGCTGCTCCAGGTGCTCATCGTCGAAGACGATCTGGGTGACGTCGCGCTGATGGAGAGCGCCTTCGCCGAGCACAGCATCCCCAGCAACCTGCACCACGTGCTCGACGGCGGAGGGGCCCTGGAGTTTCTGCGGCGGTCCGGCCCCTACGCCGACGCGCCGCGACCGGACCTGATCCTGCTGGACCTCAACATGCCCCGGGTCGACGGCAGGCAGGCGCTGCTCGAGATCAAGTCGGATGAGACGCTCCGGTCCATCCCGACGATCGTGTTCACGACGTCGTCGTCCGACAGCGACGTGCTGGCCAGCTACCGCGCCAAGGCCAACGCGTACGTGACCAAGCCCATCAACCTCGACGAGTACGAGTCCGTGGTGATGGAGATCCGCAACTTCTTCGGCCACACGGCTCGCCTGCCCCGCCGGGCCGGTGACGAACCGGCCACCTGAGCCGCGCCACGCCGGCCGCCTGGACCGGGCCGACGAGCAGTGCCGCGCGACCGATGCCATGCGGTGGTGGCCGGTCCGCGCGCCGGCGGGGCCGCCGGGACGGTTGAGACACACGATCAGGCAGTCGCCGAGCTGGCGGGCCTGCTCCAGCAGCGAGATGTGCCCACGGTGCAGCAGGTCGAAGCATCCACCCGTGG
>NZ_JBFAOU010000403.1:0-2499 GCF_040675365.1 Catellatospora sp. NPDC049609
CAGTCGTTGGCGGCGTAGCGCAGCGCAGCCGCCAACAGGGGGTGAGCCGCCGCAGGCGGCCTTTCTGCTCTTCGGGCTGCTGGGGTCATCGGGCGGTCTCCTTCCTGCGGTGATGTGTGGTCTGGCGTGGGCGTGTGTTCGCGCACGTCATGGGGCTGGGTACGTCCGTGCTGGTGGCCAGACATCGATCCGGTACCGCTGTTTTGGCTGGCTACCGGCGTGCAGCCCGCGACAGCGGCACGTGAAGCAGGCGCTTAGCCGCAGGTCGCGGGCGACGTCGCTCACGGAGCGGGTCTGGGCTTGTCCAGGCCGAACACGCGGCGCATGACCATCAGGGACGTGGCCATGAGGTGGCGGCAAGCGGCCTGCGCGGTCTGCTCGTCGTCGGGCAGGCCGAGCACGATCCGCAGTTCCATGTGGTCGCGGCCGGCACGGTCGCGGTAGCGGGTGCCGACCATGCGCCCACCCTCGATCTGCCACACCTCCGGCACGGAGGCGTGCTCGCCGCCGGGCAGCTCGGCGGTGCAGTGGTGGGTGCGGGCGCACCAGTCGGGGTGCCCGTCGCTGTGCTCCCGGCGGGCCGGGCGCCCATCGGTCAGCGCGCGCCTCATGACGCGCACCGGCTGTCCATGGCGAGCGCGACCCGTCCGCCGAGGAACTGGGCGACGTTGGCCGACACGGCGTTTCCGGCCTGCATGGTCTGCTCGGAGACGTTGCCGCGTACCTGGTAGGTGTCGGGGAACCGTTGGGCGCGCAGCTGTTCGCGGGGCTTGAGCATCCGGAAGTAGCAGTCCTCCACCTGCACGGCTGGGCGCAGCAGCGCGCCGCTGTCGTGGGTGGCCATGGTGTGCAGCGGAGCATCGGTGCTGGTGGGCCGGTTGCCTTTCCGGTAGGGGATGACCAGGGCGTGGTGTCCGCCTCCGGCGGCCATGGTCTGGAACGGCTGGCCGGTGGAGTGGGCGGTGCCGTTGCGGCGCAGTACCGCGACGAACGGCGCGGGGGTGACCACGGCCTCGGACTCGCGGGTCAGGCGGGTGCGCATCGGGGTGTCGACCGGCCACGCCTGGTCGCCCTGTCGGCGCCCGCCCGCCGGAACGAGCATCGGCGGCGTGGCGAACCCCTCGCCGATCTTCAGGGTGCGGGTCGGCAGCGGTCCGCCGCCGATCGGCAGGGCGCGGCTGTCGCTGTCGCCGTGGTTGACCGTGATGAGGGACTGCCGGTCGGTGAACATCTCCAAGCCGTGGCGGATGCGGGCGATGGTGGCCGCGGCGAGGGGCTTGGCCTTGTCGCCGATGCGCTCGCCGACGTCGGTCCAGTCGATGGCGGCGCGAGCGGGCATCACGTACGGCTCCACCGGGGCCTGCCCGCAGGCGGTGTTGGGGCAGAGGTAGACGTACTGCTCGCGGTAGGCGCCGATGCGGCCGAACCGGCGGACCTTCGGGGTGTCCTTCCACGCCTGCACCGCGTGCACGTCGGCCCCGCACGGCTCGCACCAGGCCAGGGGCCGGGGTGCGACGTCGGGCAGCGGAATGCCGGTGCGTGTGAAGACCAGGTACATCCGGTCGCGCCACTGCGGCGCGTAGGGGTTGCCGTCGCCGCCGATGTGGGCCGAGGAGGCGCACACGGTCTGCTGGGCGTAGCCGAGCTGCCGCATGCCGGCGCACCACCACTCGAACAGCTCCCACTTCCAGGCGACCTCCGGCACGTTCTCGACCAGGACGGCGGCGTACCGGTGGACCTCGGTGGCGCGGATGACGTCGTGGAAGGTGGCGCGGGTGCGCTCGAACCCGGCCTGGGGGACGTGCCCGCCGGTCTCGAACATGTCGAGCTGCCCGCGCGGGCGCGGCCGGGCCTTGGTCGCCTTCGCGGAGCCGCCGGCCGGGGACGCCTCGGTGCAGATGGGCGACGCCCATAGGACGTCGGTGGTGGGCAGGGCGCGCATGTCGTAGTTGTTGACGTCGGCGCACAGGTGCTCGGCGCCGGGGAAGTTGGCGGCGTGGGTGTCGATGGCGGTGCGCCAGTGGTTGGCGGCCAGTTTCAGGTCGAGGCCGGCGGCGGTCAGCCCGATGGAGCTGCCGCCCGCGCCGCAGAAGATGTCGGTGAAGGTCAGGCTCATCGCGTGGTCTCCCTGGTCTTGGCGCGCGCGGCGGCGTCGGCCTGGGCGCGGGCGTCGTGGACGGTGTTGTAGATGCGGCGTCCGATCCGCAGCCGCAGCCCGGTCCCCTTGCAGCGGCGGCAGAACGTGACTCTGCGTAGAAGAAGAGTGGTGCGGGTGCCGGTGCCGGAGCAGGCGCGGCAGCGCCCGAACGGCAGGATCCAGCACAGCAAGACATAGACGATCATTGTGGCTGTGAGGGTGAGGGTAACGATCACTTCGGGTGTCACGAGGGGCCTCCACGGGCGGGTTCGGGGCCTGTTTCGGGCATGGCGTTACCCGTTACCTGGAGCCGCCCGCGAACACCAGCACGGACATGAGCAGCGGCGCCCACGCGGGCAGCC
>NZ_JBFAOU010000404.1:0-2494 GCF_040675365.1 Catellatospora sp. NPDC049609
AATACGCACGTGCGTATTTGTGTGCAGAGCAAAGCGTCTGGAGGCAGCGCACTCCCACCGCCCGATCCAGGGCTGAGGGGCGCTGCGGCCGCCACTGGCCTGAGCAGCGCGCGGGCGAACTGGGTGACGTCGCCGCCGGCGACCTCGCACACCTCGGCCATGGCGTTGATCGGCGCAGCGGGTCCCCGGCACATCACACCCGTGGTCGAGGCCGCAGCGCCGCCACGGCGGCGCCCAGCGCCGCGCCGAGCAGGGCCAGCGCCATGTCCTTCTGCGCGTCCCAGCCGTCGCCCTGCTGGCCGTTGTACGCCTCGGCGGCGTCCGGGGCCAGGGCGACGGCGATGCCCCACTCGAAGAGCTCGTACAGCGCGCCGGTGGAGACGACCACCTGGACCGCCTGCAGCCAGGCCCGGCCGCGCCCGGCGCCCCGCTCGCGCCAGGCCCGCACCAGCACCGGCGCCAGCAGCAGGCCGTATCCGAAGTGGACCAGCCGGTCGAAGTGGTTGCGGCCGTCGCCGAGCAGCGGCGCGCCGGTCAGCGCCTGCCACCACTGCTCGTAGGGGACATACGAGTAGATCCAGCGGGCCGCGATCGTGTGCAGCGTGAGGAACGTCAGCACCAGCACGAACGAACTCAGCGGCAGCCGCAGCCGGCGCTGCGCCCACAGCAGGCCCAGCACGGCGAGCACGGTGAGGCTGTGGTGCAGCGCCTGCTCGACCGGCCAGCGCGGCCGCCACCAGGTGGCGGCCAGGATCGCCGCGAAGATCAGCAGCGCCACCAGATGACCGCACGGCAGCAGGCGACCGGCCACGAGGGCGGATCCCGCACCGGCCTCGCCCGGCGGCGCCGAATCGGTCGGGACCGAACCGGGTGAGACCGAACCGGTCGGGACCGAACCGGGCGGGACCGGATCCGGCGGGGTGGGTCCCGGCCCAGAGGGGCCGGGTGGGGCGGTCGAGGCGGGAGGGGTGGCCATGGCCGCCATGCTGCCAGTGCAATTCCAGTGCCGGCGGGCCCGAACCCGGCTAGGCTGCCGTCCCGTGACCGACATCGACACCCTCTTCACCCCGCTGGCCGCCGACGCCGTCCCGGCCGTGTCGCGCCTGGCCGCCCGCTGCCTGGCCGCCGACGGCGGGCTCCCGCTGGCCGCGGGCGAGGGGTTCACCGCCCGGCGCTACGCCGCCGAGGGCGGGCTGGCCATCGGCGCGTACGGCCCGGACGGCGGGCTCGTCGCGGCCGCGGCGATCCGCCCCACCGGGAGCACGGTCACCGGCACCGCCCTGGTCGACCCGGCCGCCCGCGGCCGCGGCCTGGGCGCCGCCGCGCTGGACTGGTGCCTGGCCGGTGCCGACGTCATCGAGACCGAGTCGCTGACCGACGCCGCCGCGGCCCTGTTCGCCGCCCGCGGCCTGACGCAGTCGTTCGCCGAGGACGTGATGCGCCACGACCTCAAGGAGATCCCCGACGTCGCCCTGCCCGACGGCGTCAGCCTCGCCGGCTGGGCGCCGGACACGGTAGGGCGCTTCCACGCCGCGTACCGGGCGTCCTTCGCCGACCGGCCCGGCTTCCCCGACTGGGACCAGGAGCAGTGGACCGGCTGGCTGGTCGACGACGACTTCCGGCCGCCGTGGTCGCTGCTCGCGGTCGACGCGTCCGGCGCCGACCTGGGCTTCGTGGTCTGCGGCGACGGCTGGCTGGTGCAGGTCGGCACCACCCCCGCCGCCCGCGGCCGGGGCGTCGGCGCGGCACTGACCGTCGCCGCCCTGCGCGCCGCCGCCGCCGACGGAGCCTCCGAGATGCTGCTCGACGTCAACGTCAACAACCCCGTCGCCGCCGCCCTCTACCACCGCCTCGGCTTCACCACCCTGGGCCGCCGCGCCCGCTACACCCGCTGACCCCACCCCACCCCCCGCCTCCAACCCGTCGATCATGAACTTGTGGACGTGTTCGGCGGCGTGTCGCCACCCTGGCACCGTGATCGTCCGAGCCGGACCGAAATCGAGGGTTATCGCGGTAGTGGGGTGGTTATAGGGGAGTGGAGGGGTTGTCCGTTCCGTGACGGGCGGTCGATGGGGACCGCCGCCTCCCACGCCGCGGAACAGGCGCGACGCCCACGAACAGTGGGGCGGTTCGCGAACGTGCTCTCCGGGCTGCTTCGCTGCCGGTGTCGACTCCCCCTCGGCACCACTGAGGAGGTCCGATGCGCGAAACCAGGCACCGGAGTGCGATGTCGCCGGACGCGGAGCGAGCGGCGCGATCACTGATGGACGAGGACCGGCGGATCACGCGGGAGACGGGCTGGAGCACGTCGACCCCGATCGTCGAGGCCATCCGCGATCGTCTGCTGGTCACCGTCATGGCGGCATCCCGATGACCGGTCGCGGCCGGCCGGACGGCCGGAGCGTGACCGGGACCGCGGGCGCGGGCGCCGAACGATCGGCGGCACGGTGGCGAAGTCGCTGTCGAAGACGTACATCGCCAGGGCGGGCGCGCC
>NZ_JBFAOU010000405.1:0-2456 GCF_040675365.1 Catellatospora sp. NPDC049609
CGACCGCAGACGCAGGCCTGTCTACCCGGCGATCGAGATGTTCGGCGAGGGGTTCTTCCTGCGCTTCGACGAACGACGCGTCTCCGAGTGGGAGAGCCTGCCAGGCGTGCGCGCTCGCGCGGAGATCCTGGCGCAGCGCCGCAAGGCCAGTTCGTGGGCGCATCGCTTGGACGTGCCCGAGCCGCGGTACGTGGCGCTGCACACGATCGCCCATCTGCTGATCCGCAGGCTGGCGTTCGCGAGCGGCTACTCGTCGGCGTCGTTGCAGGAACGGATCTACGCGCACTCCGACCGCCCTGACCGCACCGCCGGCATCCTGATTTACACCGCGGGCGGGGACGCTCAGGGCACCCTTGGCGGGCTCGTCCGTCTGGGAGCGCCCGATAAGGTTCTTGCGCTGTTGATCGCGGCCTTGGACGACGCCGACGTCTGCTCGAACGACCCGGTGTGCATCGAGAGCGACCGGCAGGGCTCGTCGCAGCTGAACCTGTCGGCGTGTCACGGCTGTGCGCTGGTGAGCGAGACGTCCTGCGAGACCGCCAACCGCCTGTTGGACCGGCAGCTGGTCTTGGGCGGGCAGGACGTTCCGGGTCTTCTCGATCACGTACTGGATCAGGTACGGCTTGGAGCGGCGTCATGAGCATGAGGGTCGTCTGCAGACGGGCCGCACGACGCTCTCGGGTCGGCCGTTCCGCCCGCCCGAGGGCACTCGGCGATCCTCGGACGACTCTGGATTGGCCGACCCGTGCGCGGCGGGAGACTCGGTGCGTGTAGTAATCGACGACGAATTCCAGCCGACCGGCTCAAGGTGGTGCGGGATGCCGGTGCGATCATCGCGAAGTATCTGCGATCGGGGTCAGATGCCGCAGATGGGCACAAGTACTACGCGTGAGATGGGTCTTGACTCACACATGAGCAGAAAGGAAATCGCTCCTGCAGCCGCAATTCTAGCCGGATGAGATCAAATACGCTGATATTGTGCTTCTGATGAACACCCAAATGCATCATGGGGGACGAAAAGCAGTGTTCAAATGCCCCCTCGGACACGAACCAAATCCCAACGGTGCATGCCAAGATCAATCTTGGCATGCACCGTTTGTGTTTCTGCGGAGTAGGTCAGCCTGAGCCGAAGGCTGCGGTACAGGTCGAGCTTGTGTCGGGCTCTGCCTCCTCCAGCGCCATAGCGATGTCGCCGAGCTCGGCGACAAGGGATGCGATGTCGTCTGCGGTCATGGCGTCGACGGCGTCGTCGTTGCGCGTAGCGGGACGACTTGCGAGTGCTTCGTCTCGCTGCTGTTCAGCCTCGGCAATCCACGACGCCACGACGGCCGGGCTGGCTCCCTCTTCGAGAGCCTGCTTGTAGCGAGCGATCTTCTTGTCGAATTCGGCAGCGATGTCGCGGCCCGCTCGCGGCCTCGGAGCCGCCGGCCGGACCTGCGGGCTGATTTGGCGCGCTCACTTTCGCCTACGCGGAAACGATCTCACTAGTTCACGATGCTGTCACATCCAAAGGACGCCGTCGTCCTCGTGTTCGCGCACGCGATAGGCGATCATCCTCCGCAGCAGGTCGACCGGCGCGCGTTCGCCGTACGGGAGTTTGACGGTGCCCTTGCCTGTGGCCCAGCCGGCGAGATCGGCGTCGAACGCCTCGCGAGTGCTGGGGGTGAATGCGACGCTTGCGTGTCCAGCGTGACCGCTGACCATGAACAGGATCGTCCCGGATGGGTGCAGCCACGCCGGATACCCCCATTTGATCGCCTCGCTCGCCTTGGGGACCGCCTCGTGGGCCAGTGCTCGCAGCTGCACAAGCAGCTCGCGACTCTGCCCGGTGAAGCCCTCAATGTAGTCGTCGACCGTCCGTGCCTTGCCCATGCCGCTAGTGTGGCAGCCCTGCTCGCCCGGCGCTCGCGGCATGCGACGCCAGGCCGAATCCACATGCAGTTCGTCCTGAAAGGAACCTGGGTCCAACGCACTGCTGTGATCCGGCAGTTGAGATCGGAGTAGGTGAAATCTTGTCCGGGCCTGTACCGAGCCGCGAGGCAGATCTTGCTCGACTTCGCACCCGCAAGGGTGCCGAGCAACAGACCGTCACTAACCCGACGCCCTGGTCACCCTCATCGCCGCCGCCGTCGCGCGATAAACCATCTATATAGACCAAACCAACGTGTTATTCATACGCAAGTCCTTGCGATCTTGTGCGCAATAGTTGAGGTCGCGCGAGGGGCTGCTCCTGGCTTTTCACCAGGTGATGGTGCGGTCGGAGACCCGTGCGGCGACGGCGTCGACGCGGCCGGCACGGCCACCGCCAACGGCACCAGGATCCAGCTCTTGGAGCTGCCACGGCGGCGCGAACCAGCAGTGGACCCTGCGTAGCTGAGTCGCAAGGACGCTGGACCGGCCCTTCGACCACGCCGGTCGCGTTCCGGCGCTTCCCCGTCGAGGACGTCGAGCTGGAC